>JANQHU010000197.1 GCA_028282485.1 Bacillota bacterium | reverse complement strand
ACTAGCGACGGCTTGCGGAATGTGGATTATGTCTTGACTACCCGAGAATTAGGCATGATGATTAAAGAAGCGGGCATTAATTTTGTCGGTTTGGCTGATTCCGAATTTGACCAACCTTTAGGCGAGTCCACCGGAGCAGCGGTGATTTTTGGGGCCACCAGTGGAGTTATTGAGGCCGCTTTACGAACCGCTTACGAATGGTTAACCGGCAAAACTTTAGAAAACGTGGAGTTTACCCAATTAAGAGGTTTTGAAGCAGTTCGTGAAGCTACGGTTCGCATTAATGATCAAGATCTCAAAATCGGGGTGGCTAGTGGCCTGGGTAATGCCCGGAAGCTGCTGGAAGCAATTCGAGCGGGGGAAGTCCATTATGATGCCATTGAGATTATGGCTTGTCCCGGTGGTTGTGTTGGCGGCGGTGGCCAACCTTATCACCACGGTGATGCAGATATTATTCGAAAACGTGCCGAAGCCATTTATGCTGAAGATCGGGGTAAGGCCAAACGGAAATCTCATGAAAATGAAGATGTCATGAAGCTTTACAAAGAATTCTTAGGTAAATTTTACGGTGAAAAGGCCCACCAACTCTTGCATACTCATTATATTCCCAAAGAAAAGATTTAAGTTACCGTAAAATAAAATTAGTAATTAATAGTTTATTTAAAAAATGGCTGTCCTCTCTTCTAAAAGTGCAGGGCAGCTTTTTTTATTTATTAAAAGGGGGAGGGGGCAGTTATTTTAGTGATTCCATTTTTAAAGTAAAAATTGGTTCTTGAGGGTTTAGTTAAATGAAAACACCAAGAACCAATTTTTGAGTGATTTTAATCATTTTAAATTTAAAAATAAAAAAATTTTTTAGGGCTTTAATTGTTTGACGTTTATTTCCAGTTTGGGTTCTACGGCGAAATCAAGTTCTTCGCAGGCACCATCTGTTTTTTCGTAATTATCACATTCCATATTAACCTTGACACCGGAATTAGTAATAATCTCTAAAGGCTCTAAAAAAGGATCTAATGACTTTTCCAGAAAGTCTTTGACACTAATTTCCCGGGGTTCTTTTTGAAAGGGTAACCCAGAGATACTAATATTGGTTTCGGTTTTGACAGTAACTAACAATTCGTTTATCTCAGGATGATCATCGTAATTAGGCATCAAAAATCCATCTCCTTACCACTTTATTCTCTTTTCCTACTCTATCATATGTCTAAGGCCTAAATTTAATTACAAAATATCTGAGGGGCAGTCTTCTAATCCACGATAATCTGCAGGGGCTTTTTATTAGCGGGGCCGGGTTTTTGTTTGACGCCACTTGCTACGGATCTTAAAATAGTAGTCAAATGCTTGAAAATAGTTAGGTTCGGATAATCTTGGTATTCTCTTTCTAAACGGTGGGCTAGATAAGTTAAGATTAACTCTCGGTTAATTAACGTAGCGCCCAAGCAGTACATGGCAAAGTTGAGATCCCAGGGATTTGGACTTCCGCTTTTGAGCAAGCTCCGGGAAAAATACTTGAGAATCAAGGGATGAAGGGTACTGCTATCGGGAGCAGCATACGCGGTTTGGATCAGATTAATGGTATTATACTCGGTGTTAAAATCATAAAAATCCTGGTAATCTGAGCGTAGTTTCGCGCCTTCTCTTAACTTAAAACGGCCTAATTCGAGTTCGTTTTCTTTTAAAACCAGTTCTTGATCAAGCCAGATTTCCGTTGGGGAAAGAGTATGATCATTTTCATGAGTTGCTGGTAAAAAGCGCACTTTGAGCACCAGTTCCCGGTTAGTCTGGTGATAATCAAGGAGATAATCTTCCCGGAGAAAATAAAGGTTTTGCTGAAAGTTAATGACTCCTTTGGTAATGTGAATGGTTTTTTCTTGAATGATTAATTGACAACCGGCCAGAATTCCGTTAGCATAATCCGTAAAATAAATTCCGGCCAACTCCCGGGGGAAATCCCGGAGGTTTTCTAACATTTCTTTTTTGAGAATTCTCCCTTTACCAAAATGGGGAAATCTATGTACAAACAAATGTATTCAGCTCCTTTAATCCCAACTATTTTAACCCATCAAAAAAGTCTAGTTCGGAGAGATCGTTTTCAAAAGGAAAATATTTGATTATTCCGAGATAGAGCTGTTCCTTCTGACGGGTAATGGGGATTACTCGAAAACCCCAGCGCCCTTCATCCGGGGTGAGAAAGAAGCGGGCCTCTCCGTTTTGAATGGTATCCGTATCTTCTTGCGGAATAATCTCCTGAAACTTTTCGACTAGCAGTTCCGGACTAGTTGGTTGGTAGTCAGTCATATCGTTTTCGTAAGTGTATTCTTGAACCAGATCACCTTTTTGATTTTTTAAATAAAATTTAACCTCCCGGCTCCCTAAGGGTTTGGAGATGAAGCCTTGGCGATGGTGCATTTTTTCCAGGCTGGAGAGGAGTACTTTTTCTTGTTTGTCAAAAGTGAAAGCGGTAATTGAGTAGGGCATAATCGGGATTTCGTTAATAATTGTGGCTTCAATATCCCCATTAATTTTGGAGTTAAGATAGCGCAGAGCCCCGCGTAAACAAGCCAGTTTTAGTTCGGGAACAGCTTCATTTTGGTGAGCTTTTTGTTTGAACTCAATACTCCGGCCGGGGACAAATTCTTTGAGAGCCTCTTTGAAAATATTGATCCGGCAGGATTGACCAGTAAGTTTGATGATGGAGTATTCTTGCAACTCCCGATTTTCGTAAAATTTTTCTAAAAATTTACGCACAATCTCGTAGATATCACCCTTAATTAATTTGTTGATCTCTTTAATATTAAAGACTACTTCTGGAAAATCATAGGTGTCGTGAAAAGAGCCGTTTTTTAACAAAGAGAGACGCCAGGTTTTTAAGGTAGTAATCTGCAAGTCACTCTCGGGATCGTTAATCTCGGTGGAGTCAAAGCGGCTCCGTAAAATGCTGGTTTTTTGGTAAAATTCTTTTTTCATATTGTCCGCAATTTCCCAGAGAAAATAAAAGTTATTTTTCACCCGTTGAAATTCTTCTTGAGCCCGGTTTTCATAATCTTTAAAGCGGGTCGGAATAATCTTTTCGGCTTCTTGGTAGGCCTTTTCAAAATTTTCGTAAACCAAAAGTACCCCCTCTTCATCCACGTGGCGAAAAATGTCATTTTCCGAAAGCGGGATTAAACTGTCAATATCGATTATTTGGCGGTGCTTCTTATAGTAATGGGCAAAAACAATCTTCATGAACTGCATGATCCGGTAGGTAATATTATTACCCCCAAAATTGGTATCGCCATTTTCAAAGGTGGTGTGAATCTTGATTTTATAAGAAATAAAGCCCCGTTCAATGGTGAAAGCACAGGAAGAAAGATCTGTGGTGCCACCCCCACAGTCAATTACCAAGGCTTTGTACTCCTGGCCGTCAATAAAGCGGTTATTTTCGATTTGGTTGGCAATGGTATTATAGAGTACGGCTAAGCCCTCGTCGAGCATCTCGGTAGTCTCAATTTGATAATTCTTTCCCAAAAGAGTTTGCAACATTTGCAAAAACTGTTGCTTTAACTTCACCGGGCTGGAAACATGAATTTTAGCAAATTTACATTTAAATTGATACTGGGCTTTCTCAATCACGTGTTGTAGGTAGGCTTTAATAATTTTCGACCGGGCGATGCGGGCAGTATTCCCATGTTCGTCGGATATCTCTTCAAATTTGTGATAATCATTGACCCAGCGTTTGATTCCTTGAAAAAAAGTAGCGGTACTATGGTAATTATTTTGTCTGATCTGGTTTTTGGCTTCATAACCAAAGAGGTATTTAATATCTGTATCCTTCGCACAATCGGCTACATAAACAATAGTGGGCAATACTTCAAACCACTGATGAGTTTGCTGGTCCAGATTTAAAAATTTAACGAAATTAATTTCATTTAAGCGAATCCGGTTATTGATGAGATCATTATGGCAAGGAGTGGCTACGTAGTTACTACTTAGATAGGCTCCGGCGCTGGTATTGGAAGTACCAAAATCAATAGCTAAAATGGAATTGGTTTGTTCTAAATGCTTAAACTCAATTTCATCAATATCAATGGCAAAATAGTCTAGACTGACCGGCGTCAGGGGTTTGTCCGAGTGATAGATGCGGTAAAAATAATCCGAGACACTCTTTTTAAAAAATAAAAAACGACAGTTTCGGTTGCTGGGAGCATTTGGAATTAAGTTGCCTTGCTGGGCCACTAGATAATATTCTTTATTTTTAGTCGCGTCTTTGACTAGATTAAAGATCCCGTATAATTGATTATTTTCGCTGACTAAGAAAGCATTAGATTCTCCCAGGAGATCGCCAGTAACCGTTACTTTATAGAGATCCTCCAGGCCGAGCCCCAGCTCCGGATAGAGGGTGATCTTGGCCGGAATTTTAATCTGGTCGTTATCCGGGAGCTTGGTAAAGAGATAATCGCTCAGTAC
>JANQHU010000152.1 GCA_028282485.1 Bacillota bacterium | reverse complement strand
ATCACCTCATCGTTTTATTTTTCTTCGATAAGGTTATCCTTATTAGGACAAAATCCTAAACGGTTTAATAAGACAATATCATAAACGGTTCAGAGAAGGATTGTTTTATTAGTTTAAATCCTTGACTATTGTTATAGAGAATGATATAATTTTTTTTACTTGGGGGTCGCGTAGCTCAGTTGGTTAGAGTGCTGCGTTCACATCGCAGAGGTCACTGGTTCGAGCCCAGTCGCGACCACCATTCTGTAATTGTTGCTAGATTTTTTAAAAATTAAAGTGTTAAAACGCGGAGCCGTGGTGTAGCCGGTCCAACATGCCAGCCTGTCACGCTGGAGATCGCGGGTTCGAATCCCGTCGGCTCCGCCAGACTAAAAAATTAAAACTGCCTGAGAAGGGCAGTTTTTTTATGAAATTTAACAATTGTTGAAATAAAGATAAAGACGATAATTTTTTAAAAATATTTTATTACTAGTTTTAGTTTTGGGCTGCTTCTTTTTTTAATAAAATACCATACTCGATACTATCCACTAAAGCCTCCCAGGAAGCTTCGATTAGATTCTCAGAAACGCCTACTGTGCCCCAGGTATTGTGGCCGTCGGAACTTTCAATTAGCACCCGCACTTTGGCGGCAGTACCACATTTTTCATCTAACACCCGAACTTTATAGTCAATTAAGCTGATGTCGGCAATTTCCGGGTAGAAACGAAGTAAGGCTTTGCGAATGGCAGAATCCAGAGCGTTAACCGGCCCATCTCCTTCGGCAGCAGTAATCTCTTTGGTACCGTCCACTTCCACTTTAATAGTAGCTTCGGAGAGAACTGGTTGTTCCCCACGTTTTTCGACGATGATGCGGAAGCCATCTAATTTAAATGCTTTTTCGTAGGGAGCAAAGGTTTTTTTGATCAAAAGCTCAAAAGAGGCTTCGGCTGCTTCAAACTGATAACCCAGGTTCTCCAGATCTTTTAGTTTGCCAGTAAGAGCCGCTACTTTGGGATCATCTTTTTTGGTATCCGGGGCGATCTCTTGAATTTTATTTAAAATAGTACTTCTGCCAGCCTGATCAGAGAGCAGAAACCGACGTTGGTTGCCTACTTGTTCCGAACTAATATGTTCCAAACTGGTTGAGTTTTTTAAGATGGCGTCTACGTGAGTTCCCGCTTTGTGGGCAAAGGCAGAGGCTCCCACGTAAGGTTGGCGTTCATCGTGATGGAGATTGGTTAATTCCGAAATAAATCGGGAAGTCTCGGTTAAGTGAGAAAGCTTATTTTTTGCCGTGGCCTCACAATTTAACTTAAGAACCAAGGTGGGGATGATGCTGGAGAGATTAGCATTACCACAGCGTTCCCCATAACCATTAAAGGTTCCTTGGACCTGAACGGCCCCGGCTTCGACGGCCATTACCGAACCGGCTACTGCCATGCCGGCATCATTATGCAAGTGAATTCCTAAAGGAAGATCTACTTCTTTTTGAACCTGGTTAAAAATTTCCACAATTTTGGTGGGAAGAGTTCCTCCGTTGGTATCGCAGAGAATAATACTATCAGCACCGCCTTGAGCAGCAGCTTTAATAGTGGCGATGGCGTAGGTGGGATTTTTTAAGTAACCATCAAAGAAGTGTTCCGCATCATAAAAGACTTCGCGCTGATGACTCTTGAGATAGGCAATGGAATCTTCGATGAGGGTTAAGTTTTCCTCTAGGGAGATTTTTAAGACTTCTAAAGCGTGAAGATCCCAACTTTTGCCAAAAATAGTTACTACTTTAGTTTCAGTGGCTAAGAGATCATTTAAAGTTTTATCGGCGGCCGGGGTATTGGTAGCTCGACGAGTACTGCCAAAGGCCGCTAGTTTAGCATTTTGCAGGTTTAGTTTAGCCGCTTTGCGGTAAAACTCAATATCTTTGGGATTAGAGCCGGGCCAACCCCCTTCAATATAATCAATTCCTAAGGTATCTAGTTGTTTCACAATCCGTAATTTATCTTCAAAAGAAAAATAAACTCCTTCACCTTGGGCACCATCTCGTAAGGTAGTATCATAAAATATGACTTTGGACATCAAATCGCTCCTTTTATAGATCCTTTTAACATTTATTAATATTGTATATTGCTTGAAAATGAAAGTCAATTCTTTTTCGAGGAACACCCTTTGCGGGAGAAAAGCATAATCATAATACTAAAAATATAATCATAAAAAGGTAGGGGGGGAGACGATGGCGTTTTATTTAATGAAGCAGGAAGAACTACCTTTTGGAAAGCGAGTGCTGCGGGAAGGCCATCGGGGAAAAGATGTGGTTTTTTTGCAAGAATTATTAACGAAACAAGGTTTTTATTTTGGAAAAATAGATGGCTTCTACGGAATATTAACTGCTGAAGCAGTACAAGTATTCCAAAATAATTGGAAATTAATTAGTGATGGCGTGGTTGGCTGGAAAACAATAAAAATAATAGACCAGAACCAGCGCAGCTCCCCGCGGTTAGTCTATACCATTAAGAAAAAAGAGACTTTAAAGCAGGTTTCCCAAGAATTTCAGGTAAAATTTACAGCCTGGCGCCGTTTGGGTGGTTATGGGAATCCTTTTAAGCGGCTTTATCACGGAATGAAAATTTTTCTGCCCCAAAAAGGAGTCTTTTTGTGGCAGAATGAACATGAAAAAAAACAAAAAAAAGTAATTACCGGGGAAATATGGACTAATTTAATAGTGCAAAATGATGGTAAGATTAAGTTACTTGAAAAAAAACAATTTGGTATTGAGAATTATAACGCTATCTTAGTGACGCCGGAAATTTTTACGGCAGTAACCACAACTAAGTCTAGTCTGGAACAGTTCAAAAAAGAACTATTAAAATTAAAAATCGAAAAAACTGGTTTTGATTTACGGCAGATTACCTTAGAGAATGGCCTTGAGTTTGAAAAGTTTTTAAAAATATTAAGTAAAAGTCTTAAAAATCAAAAACTGGGTTTTTTATCCCTGCCTTTTAGGGGTGAATTTTCCCTAGAGTATCAAAAATTGCTTTGTTTGAGTAGTGACTTGACGGGGCTAGTCTTGGTAGATCCCGAGGTAATTGTCGCAACTCCGGAAGAATATCTTGCCT
>JANQHU010000146.1 GCA_028282485.1 Bacillota bacterium | reverse complement strand
CTACTACTAGGGGAATTATGGGGGTTGCGGTCTTGGTAACTTTAAAACCCGCTTGTTTTAAAGCTTCCTGGAACCACAAGGCCTTTTCCAGCAGATCCCGCCGGGTCCCAGGCTCAGACCTAATTATTTCCAAACCCTTTAAAGCTACGGCAATAGTTGCCGGCGCCAAAGCCGTTGAGTAAATAAAACTTTTCGCCTTTTGTGTTAAATAATTGATTAATAATTGATTCCCGGCAATATAGCCGCCTTCTCCCCCTACTGCTTTACTCAAAGTACCCATTTGTAGATCGATTTGGTCGGTAAGCTGAAAATGTTCCACCACTCCGGCCCCGTTTGCTCCTAAAACTCCAGTGCCGTGGGCGTCATCCACTAGGGTTAAAATTTGATTTTTTTGCGTTAAGTTAACTATTTCCGGTAAAGGGGCCAGATCCCCATCCATGCTAAAGACACCATCGGTTACTAACAAATTGTATTTTCCTAAGTAACGGGCTATTTTACGTTCCAGATCAGTGGGATCATTGTGTTTGTAAACCACTAATTTTGCCCCACTTACGCGGCAACCCTCACTAATACTGGCGTGGTTTAATCGGTCGCAAAAAATAGTCCATTCTTGATTGGCCAGGGCAGCAATCGCCCCGCTATTAGCCATATAGCCGGTATTAAAGACTACGGCAGCTTCTGCTTTCTTAAAGTGGGCCAGCTCCGTTTCCAGCTTTTGATGCCCTAAATTACTGCCAGTGGTTAATCGTGAACCACTGGAACCCACGCCATACTCTTTAATCGCGGCAATGGCGGCCTCCTTCATCCGGTCATCGGTAGCTAAACCCAGATAATTATTCGAGGAAAACAGTAATACTTCCCGGCCGCTAATCACCGTGGTGGCCTCTGGAGCTGCTTCTAAATAGGAAAGCTCCCGGTAAAGGTTTTTCTGCTTTAAGTTGGCTAATTCTTTATGAAGTTGTGCCTGAATTATGTTCATCTTTCTCCTTTGCACCGAAAATTCCCCTTATTTTTTGGCTATCTAATGAACCCGTCATTTCTCGGATCAGCTTGCCTAAAGATTGCCGCCCCTCAAGCACCAGATCCTCTTGTCGCGGCATCTTGCCTAAAATGGGTAACCCTGTCATTTGGGCTAAGGTAGCAATATTGTCTTCTTCTAAAAAGGAACCGGAATAATAATTAAAAATTAATCCGACAATTTTAATCCCTAACTGCCTGGCATAGGCTAAAGTTAACAGGGTATGATTAATAGTTCCCAGGCCAGAACGAGTCACTAACAGGCATTCCAAATTTAAGCTTTTAATTAATTCCGTTTGCATTAATCCCTTACTATTTAAGGGCACCGCCAACCCGCCGCAGCCTTCTACTATAAGTGGTGCATACTTCGATAATAACTTGGTAAAATTTTGCTTAATTACCGCAAGATCAACTTCACAGGCTTCCAATCTACCGGCTAAGTGGGGGGCAACCGGAGTCTCATAGGGAAACGGATTAATGAGCTTATTCTCTTCAGTAAAGCCGGTAGCTTCTTTAATAAAACTAATATCTTCAGTAATCAGCTGGCCTCCAAGGCGCTTTCCCCCACTGGCCACCGGTTTAAAATAGCCACATGGATAACCCAAACTCCTTAATAATTCCAATAATACCGCTGCCACCACTGTTTTTCCCACATTAGTATCCGTTCCCATAATATAAATACTTTGCTGCATTATTCTCAACCTACCTTTAAGCTCAAGTCGGCAATCAGCTTTAAATCATCAGCAATTTCATTGCCGATGGTCGTTAAGTAATTACCAACCATCATCCCATTCACTCCTGCTTTTAAACCTACCGCTTGCCAATGTCCCAAAATATTTCGGCCCCCGGCAAATCTAATAACCGCGGTGGGATTAATAATACGAAAAATAGCGACCGTTTTAATGGCTTCTTGGGGATCAATGGTGGGCAATGATCCCAAAGGAGTTCCAGCAATTGGTTGCAAAAAGTTGATGGGGATGGATTTGATATTTAAATCCCGAAGCTCTAAAGCCATCTTAATTCGTTCGGCCTCATTCTCGCCTAAACCAATAATTCCACCGGCACAAACTGCCAAACTGGCCCGTTGTAGATTATGAATCGTTTCGATGCGCTCGGCATAAGTATGAGTAGTACAAATCTGGCTAAAAAAAGCCCGGCTGGTTTCAAGATTATGATGATAAGTAGAGAGGCCCGCCTCTTTTAATTGTAAAGCAGCCTCATAAGCCAGACTCCCTAAGGAAGCACAGATTTCCAGGCTGGTTTCGGCCTTTAGTAATCGAATCAGATCTAAGACCTGGTTAAACTCAGCTTTGGTTAGCCTTTTGCCACTGGTCACTAAGGAAAAACGTTTCACCCCGGCCTGCTCATTCTCCCAAGCAGTCTTTAAAATAATTTCTTTATCGATTAAGGGATATTCCTTAACTCCCGTAGCATATCGTCCGGATTGGGCACAATATTTACAATCTTCGGAGCATTTCCCGGATTTAGCATTAATAATGGTACACAGTTGAATCTGATCTCCTTGGGTTTCTTGACAGATCCGACCAGCTAAATCAAAAAGCTCTTTTGTTTCTAAGGAATCAAGTAAGCTTACTACCTCTTCAAAATTCAATTTTTTTCCGGCAATAATTTCTTTCATAGTGGTATTTAAAGCTAGCTTTTGCGGTAACATCCAATCCCTCCCTCTTAAAAACATAAAAAAATATTGAACATTATTAACTATAAGCAATCTTGGCATAATTGTCAACTTATTTGTAAATATATGACAAGACCTCTTTCAAGAATTATTTGAAAGAGGTCTTTAAAATTTTTATATCATTATTCTGTTTCATCTCACAAAGACTCGAACCCCATAAGGGGGAATCTCTGGATAATCTGGACTGGCTAAGCCGCTGGCAATAGCATAAATCGGTTGCCAACCTTTCTGCCACTCCGGGGGTAAAATTATTTGACGACAACTCTCACTCGGATTAAAACAAGCCAAAACTTGCTGTTCTTTACTAATTCTGATAAAGCCGTAGATTCCCTCCCCCACATACAAATCGTAATAACTACCCATTGTTAGAGAAGGATAATCTTTACGTAAGCTT
>JANQHU010000092.1 GCA_028282485.1 Bacillota bacterium | reverse complement strand
CTACATATACATAATTCTTCTCGACTATTGTCTGATAATCACTTATGCCGTATGGAATCTTCTTTCGGTTATTATGACTAATCAAATACTCTCCCACCCTCGCTCAATTTAGCTTGGCTTATTTTTAGCACCTTGAAAAATCAATAATTTTGGTAATAAAAAAAATCCAAAAAACCCTTTTATGTGATATAATAAAAAGATTTCCGGAGCCCAAATTAGTATGTTATTTTTTTATAGCCATTCATCTCTAAAAGATAACTTCGGGTTTCGTATATTTGCTCACTTAGTTCGTATAAACATAAGCTTTTAATTTTTTCTGAGACATTTTTGGTTTGCTTAATTTTTTGATACCTCTTCTCTAATTCGACAAGCTGTTTTTCAAACTCATCTACATAGTCTTCTCCTAAATTGCCCAATAAGGAATCTAACCTTTTAATACCATTTATTTGATAATTTTTTGTTAGAGAATTTAAAAATTCTCGAGGATGATCATTAATAGTTAAGCCAAGAATAATCGATAGTTGTTCAGAATAAGCTGCATCTGTTAAATAAAGCATTTTAAATAAAACATCGATAGCTATCGAATTTCCCTGCCAAGCTAACGCTTCTAAGGGTTCTAAATTCATAAAAATATAATCCATAACTTGGTGGTCGCCAATTTTTTCTCTCTTATTTGGTAATATCTGTAATAATTTTTCCAGTTCATGGTTGCCTGGATTTGCTAAAAAAGTGTCATATTGGGCTTTCAATTTACTTCCATTATAATCCGTGGCGTTTACCGCAATAATTAGGGTTATTAATAATAACAATGTAATCATTATAACAGAAAAAGATTTGGCGATGTTTAGCTTCATTTTCATTTCCCCTTAAAAAAAGTTATTTTTTAATAAAATTTAAAATTATTACTTGAATATTTCGATTCCGCGCCTTAGCCATTATCTTATCTAGAGCTTTTTTGCTAAAAGAAACTTCATCTAAGGCTCTATATAGACCTGGGATAATACAACCTATTGTATGTTTTGGAATATTTCCACGATGAATTTGGACATCGGTTCGATTTGGAACATTTCTTAATTGTATTATATCATAGTTCCATTTGGAAGTGCTAGCTTTCCTAATAAAAGCCGAATAAACTCCCTCGGGGATTCTACTAATCTCATTTTGGTTATCTTTCCATGGTAACTCTAAAGTATAACCAATTTTTTTGCCGTTTAAATATAAATGCCCTGTTGTAGATTTTTCTGTTTCTAAATACCTAATAACTTTAATAGTGCAAATCATATTGTTTCCTCCAAAAAATGTAATTAAATTTTATTTTAAAATTGCATAATTTATTGAATCAATATTAACAAATATATCTAATATTGTCAAGATATTGTATGAAATTTATAATATTTAAAACCATCAAACTTTACATGTATTTTGAAAATTAAAAATAAATAAAGTAATTCACTTAACCGTAAGTAATAGCTATTTACCCCCATCTAATTTACTTCTCATCCCAAATCCGGATCTTATCCCCATAAATCCGCACTCGTAAATCACCGGCTTGATCAGTGCGATAGATATTTCCTCCTAAAACAGAACGGATACGGTTTAAGGCCCGGGGGCCGGGATGGCCGAAATGATTGTATTTCCCCACGGAAATAAGGGCTAGCTGGGGTTTTACTTGGCTTAAAAAAGGTAAAGTAGTACTAGAATCACTCCCGTGATGGCCCACTTTTAAGAGGTTCGCCCGCAATTTAGTTCCTAGTAAGGCTGTTAAAACTCGTTCCCCCGGGCGGCTTAAATCTCCGGTAAATAAAAGCCGACTCCGACCAAAGCTCATTAAAGTCACTAAAGAACGGTCATTTTCGCTGCTTACCCCCGGGGCTTGCCAAATCGTTCCCTGGAGATGCTTCCCTACTTTGAAAGAAAGTCCTGCTGCCCGGTTAGTGCTTTGGATGGCTTTGCTTAAAACTGATTTTTTCCACCGCAATTTGTGGCTCCTGGCCCCTGGCTGGTTCGTATAAACTCTACGGACGGGGATTTTTTTGGAAATAGCGGCCAGCCCGCCATAATGATCCTGGTGGTGATGGGTCAGAATGATTAAATCAATACTCTTAACTCCCTTTTTTCTCAAAAAAGGGACTATTTTTTTACGGCCCTGACCAGGCTTGCCCGTATCAATCAAAGCGGTAACCCCATCGGGAGTTTGCAAGACTAACGCGTCTCCCTGCCCCACATCTAAGACCGTCAGCTCCACAAAAGCCCCGGCAAGTCCAGTGAAATAGGCCTGCCAAATTAGCAGGTTACCGATTATTAATAGTCCAATAAACAGGCTGCCCAAACGAAATCCTCTGTGGCCGTTAATTAAATTGGGCCGGAATTTATCCAAAAATAAAACTAAGGCCAGATAATAACCGAGGAGCCAAGGCCAAGGGAAAAAATCCACAAAAGCAACGCCCCAACCTAGACCGGCAAAAAAGGCCGTCACTCTTTTGACTAAGGTTAAGTTTAATTCCACTAACCAGAAGAGCGCCTCGCCCAGGCTAGGTATGATTAGGGCCAAAAATTCTCCCGCCAGACCCCCGACGACAATCAAAGTGGCCGGGATTGCTAAAAAGAGATTTACTAAAGGGCTCAGCCAGGAAAAATAGCCAAAATAAATAATTAGTAAGGGAATTAACAATAACTGGACGGAAAACGACAATAAAAAAGCCTTAAAAACAAATATTAGCAAGCGATTTGGCCACGAATCCACTCCCAGATAAGCAGCTAACAAAGGCATCAGCCAGACCACTCCCGCGGTGGCAAACATGGACAACTGATAACCCACATTAAACAAATAATTGGGATTAAAGAGTAGCAATACTATTCCCGCCAAGCTTAATCGTTCTAAAGGATCAGCGGCTCCTTTTCCTTCTTTACCCCACAGATAAATTAGCAGCATTAAGCCAGCCCGTAAGACCGAAGGGCGTAGGCCCGTCATTAAAATATAAAGGCTGGTTAAGCCGATTAAGAACAAGAGCCTGATTCGCCGGGGCAGCTGCAAGGGCCGCAATAACAACGTTAAAAAACCAACCACAATCCCAATATGTAAGCCAGAGACCGCCAGCAGATGCATCATTCCCGTCTGCTGCATTTGGCGTAAAACATCCTCCAGCAATTCCGGCTTAGGCCGCAGGCCAAAGAGTACTCCCTGGAGCAGAGCCTCATTCTCTTTGGTTAAGTATTTCCGGCTCTGGCTGATTAAGCGCTCCCGGAGCTGATGACTCCACAACAAAGGAAAGGGTAAGGCCGGTTGGCCAGGCTTGATGGCCTTTTTGCTACTCATAAACAAAATTCCGGTAAGGCCTTGTTGTTCATAATAACTGGGCCCTAATTGGTTAACTGGTTTTACAGCCACAAAACGTCCCGTCAACTGCAACTCGCGGCCATACCAAGGTATGGCTTGGGGAGCGGCTAAATAAACTAAGAGGCGCCCCCGGGGACCGGAAGGAGCATCAGTCGGTAGGGCGACCACCAGGCTAGTTTTGCCGTCTCTAATTACGGCATCTGTTATTTGAACCCCGGTAATGGTCAGCCGCTGTTGGTCAAAAGCGGCATTTCCCCGGATCTCCTGTTGATAAGCCCCTTTTTGGCCAGCCGCCCCAAAAGCAGCCCCGCAAAACAAAATACTAATGAGGAGAAACCCGATCTGCCGTCGCCCCCGCACCCAAAAGCTGGCTGCTATACCTAACAAAAGAATCATCAAACTCAGCCACCCTCCCGGCGGCAGAGCCAACAGGCGCCCCCCGATAATTCCCCCAGCCATCACACCTAAACTAACCAATAGAGGCCGGTTCATTTCACCTCCAGGTAAATTCGCCATTTGGCCAGCTTACTGGCCCCAATCCCGCTTACTTGAGCCAG
>JANQHU010000070.1 GCA_028282485.1 Bacillota bacterium | reverse complement strand
TTAGCGATTCGGGAGAAATAAGGAAATTACTGCTTAAAGTTAGGGAGTGAGGATCTTTTTTGAAACAAAGAATCTGGTTTAATCACTGGTTTAGTACCGCTTATCATATTATTAATTTAATTAAAAATAATCCGGATAATGTTGCTTATGAAGTATACGGAACCAACCGGAATCCCAATTCGGTAGCCTTACTGGCTTGTGATTATCGGGAAGTAGAACCCACCATCACTACTATTGAGGATTATCTCGATTACGCTTTAGATTTCTGCCGCAAACATCGAATTAATATTTTTATCCCTCGGCATTGCTTGGTGGAACTGGCAGCTTACGCGGAAGAGTTTGCCAAGATTGGGACACAAGTTTTAGTAACTCCTAATTATCAGCTGCTCCAACGGATTTCCAATAAAGATCAGCTTTACAAAGAGTGCCAGGCCAAGCAACTAGCCCCCATTCCTCAATATCAGGTGGTCGATAATATCGAATCTTTTTTAGAGGCTTATGAAGAGATAACCGCTTCCGGCCGACGTGTCTGTTTTAAACCGGTCAGTGGCGAGGGGGGCATGGGTTTTCGGGTAATTGCTGAAGAAGAGCCCACTTATCGCAGTTTATACGGCTATGCCAATTCCAGAATTTCGTTAAGGGAAGCCCGGCGGTTGTTGGCATCAGTAGAATCCTTTGAAAGCCTAATGGTTTCCGAGTATTTGGAAGGCTATGAATACAGCATTGATTGCTTGGCTTATCAGGGAGAGCTGCTAGCGGTAGTCCCCCGTAAAAAAGTGGAGAGCCGGATTCGGTTTTTAGAAGAAAATCGAGAATTATTAGAACTTAGCCAGCGGCTCTTGCGAGAATATCCCCTTGATTACATTTTTAATATTCAAGTTAAATATGATCAAAACGGGGTTCCTAAGCTGTTAGAGATTAACCCGCGGATGTCGGGGGGCCTATATGTCTCCTGTCAAGCGGGAATCAACTTCCCTTATCAAGGGGTGAAACTGTTAACTACCGGTGCAGTAGGGCCCATTTCGCCTTTAAAGTTTGATATTAGCACGGCTCAAATTGAAGAAATCTGTTTGGTTAAATAGGTGATAATGACTAATGAATAAACAAGAATGCCTGCGACTTGTGGAAAAATATTTTCACTTGGAGAGTTTTGTAAAGAATTTAAAACAACCCGACTTTAAAATTAGTAGCCGGATCTTCTTTTTTAATGATATCTTTAAAGAAGTAAAAGAATTGCGCATCTTACGGATTGCTGCTAAAAATGTTGGTGATGATATTGTTTTTGATGTCTACTATATGGCGGGAGATTTGTCGGGGTTATTTCATAGCTACTTTTTTATTGAGCCGAAATCGGAAAACGCGGCCCAAATTTTGGCCCGGGTTAGTAAGGTCTGCACTAATTTGAGTGATTATTTTTATTATCTTTATCAGCAGAGTGAACTTTTAAAAGTTTATTTAATATCGGGAAATTTGGCTAATGCTTTAGAACATGACCGGAAGAATGATGAGAGCTTTAAATTAGCGGAGATTAAAAAAAATTTATTACAGGAGTTAGCGAGTTATCAGTCTACAGAATTGGCCCAGATGCTCCTAGACCGACGGTTACTCCATAAATATGTTAGTAATTTTGTCTTTTTCAACTCGAAATGTGATGAAAGGGTGAAGATGTTTTTAATTAACCTGTTAAGTAACCGCTATCGCCAACATCTCTGTCTGATTCATGAAAAGAGTATGATCAGCAATTGTCTCTGCCTGACTCCTGAAAGGGTTTATTTTAAAAACAACCAAGAGATTCCGGTATATGGTTTGGTGGAATATTTGGTTAAAGAGGAAACTGTTGTCTTTTTACAGATGAATTTTGATTTTAAAGGTGGCAATTAGTAGTGGCAAAATTATTAATCAAAGGCGAAAAAGTAATGCTCGGCAAAACCAGTGCTTCTTTTAATTCCCTGGAGCTAAATTTCACTTATCATTTCACCCCGGAAACGAAAGGGCTTGTAGATCTTTTTTTATTTGTGTTAGAAGCGGATTCAAACCTAAATTCTCAAGAAATAGTTTTTTATAATAATCCCCAAAGTACCGGGCATGGAATTAGTTATCGGGAAAAGTTAAGGGAAACTACTGAGGAGAAGTCATATCAGATTGAGTTGCATAAAATCTCGGATCAAGTCCAAAAACTAGTCTTAGGCTTGGCGGTGAACCAACAGCTCTTAACGGAGGCGGAAGCCGAGGCAGTTAACTACCAATGGAGTTTTTGTGAAAAAATTTCCCGGCAGGAATTATTTCAAATTAAAGAAAAAGTCAGTCCCCAGGCGGACAAGAGTATTTTGATTGGTGAAATTTACCAATATAAAGAAATGTGGAAGTTTAATACTATTTTACACCCTTCCCATTTAGGGTTAATGGGGCTGGTGAAGTCGTTGTACGGGGTGGAGATTTAGGCCCATACCTCACTGACAACCTCAATCGCTTTTTGACGAAAACCTCCGATTCCCAGGAGGATCACCTTGCGCTGATCCCCGGCATACTTCTCGTAGTAGCGGCGGTCTTTGATCTGTTCCAGAGCTTCA
>JANQHU010000468.1 GCA_028282485.1 Bacillota bacterium | reverse complement strand
GAACCAGGACTATTCACCGCTGCAACGGAGACCTTTTCGGTCCACTCTTGCGTAGCGCTAACTACTTGTTTTGCCGAAAGTCCCACTGCTAACATAGCTCCTTGGCCAGTGGCCTGCTGCTGCACCCGACTTCTTTGGATGCTCACCGTCAGCGCATCTTCCAAGCTATAAATCCCGGCCACATAGGCCGCGGCTACTTCTCCGACACTATGCCCAATCACCGCCTCCGGTAAAATGCCTAAGGAATGCCAGACTTCCGTCAACCCTACCTGGAGAGCGAAATTAGCTGGTTGGGCAAATTCCGTCTGATCCAGACGGGACTGCTCTTCGGGAGCCATCAATTCCGCTAGTAATGACCACCCCGCTAGCTGCCGAGTTAATTCATCGCATCGGGCAATTACTTTTTTAAATACCCCATTTCTTGCTAATAATTGACGGCCCATGGCCCACCAGATGGGTCCCATTCCGGTATAAACAAAGACTATTCTCTGATATTTATCAGACTGAGCTTTTCCGCTAGTTATCCCTTGAGGGGCTTCAGCTTCAGCAAGAAAAGCTGCAATATTTTGGACGGCCTCTTCTTTCGAAGCCGCGGCCAAAGTCATCCGGTGCTCCAGATGCCCCCGGCGTTTACTGACCATATTTCCAATATCAGCTAAGGAAATCCGGTTATCACTATTTTGGATCAATTCCTTGTATTTTAAGGCCAGGCTTTTTAAGGCTTCTGCCGAACGAGCCGACAAAGGAATGAGCGCCGGCCATAAGCTCGGCCCCCTTTCTGCTACTGCCTCATCCTTGGGCACAGTCAGCTTTGGTGGTTCTTCTAAGAGTACGTGAGCATTAGTGCCTCCATAACCAAAAGAGTTAATCCCAATATAATTCTGACCCGCGGGTAAAGCTTCCAAAGTTACCGGGATACGGATACATAATTTTTTAAAATCAATCTTCGGGTTGGGATTTTGGCCAAAAAGATGGGGGGGGATCTGGCGGTATTTCATAATTAACGATGCTTTGATTAATCCGGCTACCCCAGCCACTGGTTCCAGATGCCCGATATTGGCCTTAATAGAACCCACCGGGCATTTAGGCCCTTTCGGCCGCGCGGCAGCCAAAACTGCGGCAATAGCGTTAGCCTCAATGGGATCCCCGGTGGGCGTTCCGGTACCATGAGCTTCCAAATATGTTATCTGGGCCGGGGTGATCCCCGCTTTTTGATAAACTTCTTTCATTAAAGCCATCTGGGCGGCGCCATTGGGGACGGTAATTCCGTTAGTATGACCGTCTTGGTTCAGGCCACTGGCAGCAATTACCGAATAAATCCGGTCTCCATCTGCCAGCGCTTGAGCCAAGGGTTTTAAGACCACGATCCCCGCTCCTTCACCGCGGGCATAACCATCGGCCTCAGCCGCAAAGGTTTTGGACCGCCCATCGGGAGCGTAAAATCCGGCTTTACTCCCAGAGATAAAATTCTCGGGAATAGTCATAATATTAACCCCGCCCACCAAAGCCATGCTACAATCATTTTGTAATAAACTCTGACAGGCTAGATTTACGGCTACTAAAGAGCCGGAACAGGCTGTATCCACCGAGATACTAGGGCCCTGAAAATCATAAATATAGGAGAGACGGTTGGAAAGCATGGTCATGGTGGAACCAGTAGAGGTATGCATATTGACATGCTCCACCGCTTCGGTTTTTAATTGCATAATTAGATAATCAAGATTAAAACCAGCCATATAGACTCCTACCTTACTCCCGGCTAACTTTAAGGGATCTAAGCCAGCATCCTCCATTGCTTCCCAAGCAGTCTCCAGTAAGATGCGCTGTTGGGGATCAATAAAATCTGCTTCCCGGGGCGAAATTCCAAAAAAACGGGCATCAAATTGATCAATATCCTCAATAAAGCCGCCCCGCCAGTTATAATGTTTCCCCGGTTTCGAGCGATCCGCGTCGTGAAACTTCTCCACATCCCAACGGTCTTTGGGTATTGGAGAGGTCAAATCCTTTCCGGCAACTAAGGCTTGCCAGAGTTTTTCCGGGTCATTGGCTCCTCCGGGAAAACGACACCCCATTCCAATAACCGCTATTTTATCATGATAGGCCTCAGTTAATGATTTCGACATGCTTTCTACCCCTTTCTTTGAAGAACCTCTATCTCGCTTTTAATTCCATCCACAATTCTAACCTTATTTTTCTAGAAGACTAATCACTTTTGAAATTAATCTTCCTGGAAATTGCTAAAAAGCTGATTAGCAGAATTAATTAAACAGATTAAGTCTCGCAGCGTGGGCCGAATAAAAAAATCTACCAAAGGTATTTCTATTTCAAAAATTTGGGCTACTTTAGTGATTAATTGATTCGCTAATAAAGAATCCCCTCCTAATTCAAAAAAATCATCATTGAGATTTATTTTTTCCGTTTTTAATAACGAACTCCACAGTTCTTGTAAGGTGGCCAGCATTTCATCGGATAAAAGACATTTGGTATCTATATCAAGCTCCCCTAAAGGTTCCGGGAGAGCATTATAGTCAAATTTCCCGTTATAAGTCAAAGGGAGGTGTTTCATTTTGACGAAATAAAAAGGAATCATACAATCCGGCAGTTCTGCCGCTAAAAAAGCTCTTAATTCGGCCACTGTAAAGTCTCGGGTTGTCACCAAGTAGGCACAGAGATATTTTTCCTTTTTTTGGTTGAGATGCCAGGTCGCAATCGCCGAAAGAATCTGCTCGTGTTTTAAGAGACTTTTTTCAATAGCGCGGAGCTCAATCCCATACCCTTTGATGGTTACTTGTCGGTCTTTACGCCCCAAAAACTCCAGGTACCCGTCCCCTACCGCTCTTAAAATCCCCCAATCTCCGGTTTGGTAAATATAACCTAGTTGGGGATGCATCATAAAAGCAATCTGGGTTGCTGCTGCCGCCTCGAAGTAGCCTTTTGCTACTCCCACTCCGCCAATATAAAGCTCTCCGGGAACTCCTAGGGGGCAGAGACGCTTTTGGGAATCCAAGACATAAACTTTTTGGTTAGCCAGAGGCCGACCATAAGGAATGCTTTTCCAATAATCCGGTATTTCACTAATAGGATAATAACTGGACCAGATGGCGCCTTCGGTTTTACCGCCCAAATTAATTACCAAAGCCTCGGGAAAATATTGCTTAATTTTTTGCGGTAGATTCATGGGGAGCCAATCCCGACTGAGTAATACTAAGCGTAAGCTTTGATTAAGATAATCGCACTCCAATTCTTGCAGGACTACATCCAGCACTGCCGGTACTGAGTTCCAGATGGTAATTGCTTCTTTTTGGAGGAGTTCCACTAATTCCGGAATTCTTCTTTGCCCAGAAGGGATTACCAAGGTGGCGCCGACACTTAAGGCCCCAAAGGCATCATAAACCGCCAGATCTAAGCCCCAGGAGGATACGGCCAGCACCTTATCTGTGGCGCCTACCTGAAACCGCCGGTTAATATCCCCAATTGTATTCACCACCGCGGCATGGGTCACCATCACTCCTTGGGCTGCTGCTGTACTACTAAATTTAAAAATCAGATAAGCCGGATCTTCCGGGTGGCCAAGGGAGGGTAAATCTGCCACCGAATACTCTTTTAAATCGGGAGTAGTATACAATTCCGGCTCTAACCAAAATCGGGTGTCACAACGCTGTTTGATAAGCTCTCTTCTTTCCGTCGGATAATCGGGATCGAGAGCTACATAAAAGGCCCCCGCCTTTAAGACTCCCAAAATATTAATCAGACTACCCGGGCCCCGCTGCGCCCAAATGCCAATTACTCTACCCCGTTCGATTCCTTGATCCAGCAGATAATGGGCCACCCGATTAGACTCTAACCACAACTGGCCATAGGTCATTTCGGTAGTAGCCGTCTGTACGGCAATTCGATAAGGCGTTTGGGCAACCTGGTCGGCGACTAGTTGTACCAGAGTACTCTGAGGAGTCTTGATAGGGGCCGGGTCATTGTAACGGGTCAGAATAAACTCCCGCTCCGCCGGAGCAATAAACTCAATCTCTTCAAGTAATACCGCCGGATTAGCGCTAACGCTCCGAGTGATCTCCACAAAATGATGCGCCATGCGCTGGATAGTCTCCCGGCTAAATAACTTCGTACAATACTGCAGGGTGAACTCAATTCTACCTTCTTGCTCAAAACCGATCAGGCTTAAATCAAAGCGCGCCACTTTATGCTGAAAATCGGCCACTCGAATTTGAAAATTTTGATTTTTTATTTCTTCTAAACCTTGATTTTGGAGCTTAAACATGGTATCAAATAAGACATTGCGACTTAAATCTCTTTTTAAATCCAACTTGGCCACTAACTCTTCAAACTGGTAGTCCTGATTATCAAAAGCAGCCACAGTATTCCGCTTCACTGCTTCTAAAAAGTCCCCAAAAGTGCTCTGGCCCCGGGGGAAATTTCTTAAGGGTAAGGTGTTGGCAAACATTCCTACTACATTAGCCACATCCACATGACGCCTTCCGGCGGTTTCCGTGCCCACCACAATATCTTCCGCCCCGGAATATTTCCACAGGAGCACATTATAAAGGCTTAATAAGACCATAAAAAGGGTAACCTCTTTTGCTAAAGCCAGCTCCTTTAAACTCTGGGTAAGCCCCGCGTCAAATTCAAAAGTGATACAATCCCCCTCAAAACTCTGCAACGGAGGCCGGGGAAAGTCTAAGGGCAGGTTTAGAGCCGCTATTTCGTCGGAAAAACGGGTCAGCCAGTAGACTTCTTGTCTTTTTAACAGACTAGTCTGTAAGAGTTTCTTTTGCCAGACGGCAAAATCTTTATACTGTAATTTTAAAGTGGGAAGCTCCTCCTCCCGTAAAATGGCGGCAATTTCTTTAATCATGATATTTAAAGAGAAGCCATCAAAGATGATATGATTAGTATCGCATAAGAGAAAATACTTTTGATCCGCCAACTTAATTAAAGCTAATCTAAATAGCGGGGCTTTGCCCAGATCAAAAGGCTTGATAAAGTCTTGATAAATTGCTTCGGCCTGCTCCAGAGACGCCTCCCGATACTTCATGGCAAAGGGGACTTCTCGATGAATGATCTGCACGCCTTGGCCCTCGCGCCAGGCAAAGGAAGTGCGAAATACTTCATGGCGGGCGATCAGGCGCCCAAAAATATCTTCCACCCATTCTTTTTCTAAGGCTCCTTCAATAAAGATGCCCATGGGGAGATTATAACTAGTCCCTAGGCCTTCTAACTTATGGAGCATCAAGATGCGTTTTTGGGCGGAAGAAAGAGGATAATACTCCCGCGCTTCTACCAGCTTGATGGCTTCATAAACAATCTGGGCCTCAGCCTGGGCTTCTTCTTTTCTGTCCGGGACTCCATTTTGGAGATCCTTAATTGCGGCAGCAATTGCCATAATGGTCTTTCTCTCAAAAATATCCCGGAGGGGAAGTTGGACTTGAAATTCCCGATGAATCCGGGCCACGAGGAGGGTTGCCGCTAGGGAATGTCCCCCGATTTCAAAAAAATCATCCGTAATGCTAATATTATTGATCTCTAAAATATCGGTCCAGATGGCTACTAACTGGGCTTCCAATTGATCCCGGGCCGCCTGATACTCGGTGCCGAGGACCATGGTTTCTTGGGGTCCCGGCAAAGCGCGGCGATGCACTTTGCCGTTAGAAGTCACCGGGATTTTGGCTAATTGAATGAAATAGGATGGAATGATATGCTCCGGTAAGGCTTCTGAGAGGAAGCTTCTTAATTGTTTGACAGTCAACTGCTCCCGAGCCACCAGATAGGCACAGAGATAGGTTTGACTATTTTTATCTTCCCGGGGGATTACTACTGCTTCTGTTACTGTTTCATAATTTAAAAGCCTCGCTTCGATTTCGCCAAGCTCGATCCGAAAACCTCTGATTTTCACCTGCTGGTCAATACGGCCTAAATACTCCATTTCGCCGTTGGCCCACCACCTAACCAGATCCCCAGAGCGGTAGAGCCGTTCCTCCGGGTTAAAAGGATTGGGCACAAACTTCTGGCTGGTTAATTCCGGCCGCTGGAGGTAGCCCCGCCCTAAACCAGCCCCCCCCACCAATAGTTCTCCCGCTACGCCAATGGGCTGCAGTTGTAACTCCGGGCTCATCACATAAGTTGTCAGGGTGGGCAGAGGTTTGCCAATATTACTATGATTAAGCTGAATTTCCTGATCCGTAATCTCTTTAAAAGTGACATGAACGGTAGTTTCGGTGATCCCATACATATTAATCAAACGGGTTTGGGGATACTTAGCCTGCCACTCTTTCAGCAGGATCGGTTTTAAGGCTTCGCCACCGAAAATAATGTACCGGATCTTTTTAAGCCCTTTTTCCGACAGACTCAGCTCCTCTTTGGCCAAACTATAAAAAGCCGAGGGGGTCTGATTTAAAACAGTGACCTTCTCTCTTTTTAACAATCGCTGGTAGCGGCGGGGATCCTGAGCCGTAATCCGCCGTACCACCACCAGCTTGCCACCATAAAGCAAGGCTCCGTACATCTCCCAGACGGAAAAATCAAAACAAACGGAATGAAAGAGGGTCCAGACATCCTGGTCATTAAAATCAAAGAGCATTTTATTGTTAAAAAGCAGCCGCACTACATTACGGTGCTCGATCATTACCCCTTTAGGCTTTCCGGTAGTTCCCGAGGTGTAAATAATATAGGCCAGATCCTGGGGAGTATTAACCCGAGGTAGATTAACATATTTCTCGGGTAGCAAGGATTCATCCTCCATCGGAATGACCACGCCGAAAAAATTAACTTTTTGCTTTAAATTTCGTTGGGATACTAAAATCGCGGTGCCACTATCGGCGAGAAGAAATTCAATTCGGTCTTTAGGATAGTCGGGATCAATGGGCAGATAGGCTCCCCCGGCTTTCAAAATAGCGAAGATTCCCACTACCATCTGCAGAGAACGCTCCGCCATGATTCCCACGATACCGCCGGGCTGGACCCCTTGATCGCGCAAGAGCCAAGCTAACTGGTTGGCCTTTTGGTTTAATTCACTATAAGTTAAAAACTGTTTGGCCTTAAATACCAAAGCAATCTTATCCGGGGTCTTCCTTACTTGTTCTTCAAATAGCTGCACAATCGTCTTTTGGGTAGGATAGATCGCCTGAGTATCATTAAATTCCCCTAAAAGTTGCTTTTTTTCAACTTCCGAAAGAATCTCAATCTCAGCCAGTTTTAAATGGGGCTTCTCCCCCACTTGAGTAAAAAAATTAACCAGATGGCCGGCCAAGCGTTGCACCGTCTGCTCCTCATAAAACCCCTGATGGTAGTCAATCCTCAAGCAAATCGCCGCTTCCTCAGCCGTAAAGCTAAACAGCAGCTTCGCAATTTCCTTGGAGAAGCTCTCCTGACTCTGAATATTTTCCAGTAAGGCAACGACTTCAAATAAAGCCTCTTTTTCGGCTTGGTCCGGCAAATTCAACGCGAAGTTTTGATGGGCAAAGGCTTCACTAACAGTCTCTTTCTCTTTTTGTAACAAATCTTTAAAAGAAGCTT
>JANQHU010000465.1 GCA_028282485.1 Bacillota bacterium | reverse complement strand
AAACTGGTAAATTTTGCAAACAAACATCATGCAAAATCTGATCATAGGCCCGCTGCAAAAAAGTAGAATAGATAGCTACCACCGGTCGTAATCCTTTTTTAGCCATCCCAGCCGCCATCGTCACCGCATGCTCCTCGGCAATTCCCACATCAAAAAACCGCTCCTTAAAACTATTCGCAAATTCCTTTAAACCAGTACCATCAGTCATCGCTGCCGTAATCGCCACAATTCTTGAGTCTTTTTCGGCTAGTTCGACAAGGGTCTTCCCAAAAATATCCGTATAGGTCAAATTGGTGGTTAAAGATAATTTGCGGCCACTCTCCACTTGAAAAGGGCCTGTCCCGTGAAATTGAGCAGGATTTTTTTCGGCTAATTCATATCCCTTTCCTTTAGTAGTTAAAACATGAACCAAGACTGGTCCGGTTCGTTCTGCCGCATTTTGTAAGGCTAACTGCACTTCTTTAATATCATGGCCATTAATGGGGCCGAGATAAGTTAGTCCTAACTCCTCAAAAAACATGCCCGGAATCACCAGCAAGGTCAAGCGATCTTCAATTTTCTCCAGATAACGTACGGTGGCCTTGCCAAATCGGGGAATCTTTTGAATTAATTCTTGCACTTCCGTCTTTAACTTTCGCAGGTGCGGATTCATTCGCAAATAATTTAAATACCGGGAGAGGGCCCCGACATTTTTAGATATCGACATCTCATTATCATTTAAGACTACGATTACATTTGTTTGTAAATGGCCTAAATGATTTAAAGCCTCAAAGGCCATTCCGCCAGTCATAGAACCATCGCCAATTACCGCAACCACCTTATTAGTTTCCCCTAGCAGATCCCGTGCTTTGGCTAAGCCTACCGCCGCGGAAATCGAAGTGGAACTATGACCGGTGGCAAAACAGTCATGGGAGCTTTCTGCCGGTTTCGGAAAACCACTCAGCCCCTGGTACTGTCTTAAGGTTTTGAATTTCGTGAATCTACCGGTAATTAATTTATGTACATAAGATTGATGCCCTACATCCCAGATTATGTGATCGGTCGGGCTATTAAAAATAGTATGCAAAGCTAAAGTGAGCTCAACTACTCCCAGATTGGGAGCCAAATGACCTCCGGTATTGGCTACTGTTTTTAATAAAAATTCTCTAATCTCTAGCGCTAATTCTGTCAATTCTGGTTCTGATAAATCTTTCAAATCACTCGGATCGGTAATTTGCTCTAATTTTATCCCCATTTAACTCCTTCTCACCTTTCGGGCTCCCGAACGATTAGCCGCTTTCTTTTTTTTACTCTTTTTTTCGCCAATTTTAAAAAAAGATAGGATCTTTCCGGCCATAAAAACAATCCGGTTTGCTTGATTGATGGCATAATATTTTCCTAATGATTTTCCGCCTACAGTGAAGGCGGCTACGAAAGAGATGGCTAAAACACTGAGAATATCTTTCGAAAAAAAAGTATTGCGGCGCACAAATTCCAGAACAATACTCGCAATTAGAGCTCCTCCAATAGTTCCGGCCACATCTCCGACGACATCATTACAAAAATTAGCTACTTGATCGGCATGTCTGACTAAAAAAACCGCTTGACGTGATCCCGGCACTTTGTCTGCTCCCATAGCATGAAAAGGAGCCTCGTCGGCCGCAGTAGCGGCTGTGCCCACGATATCAAAAATAATGCCAGCAATGAGTACTACCATTAGAATAACCACCATCATCCATAAAGCTATGGAAAACTGAAAAAGTAGGGTTACCATTAGGGAGACCCCAAAGGTGATACTACCGATGCGAAAAGCTCTCTTAATATTATTAACCAAAAAACCACCGTATTTCTCATAATTTCTCGTTTTTTATGTAAAAAATTATTTAGAGATGGTAGCCACCGGGTAAAATTTGTGGCTTAGGTCCGGTAGGGTTTCCCTAAAAAGGCCTCCGCCATGTTGCCATCGGACGGCAGTTTCCTTTTATGGCCTCCTCGTGCTGTTACCAAAAAACACGCGACCGGATTACCACTTAGTCCACACTGTAATCCCCGGTGGAATTTGAAAATTTCAAATAGCCTAGGAGTTTTCCTCTACAAGTAGGCTATCTTCTAGCCTCTTTTGCGGAATTGAGTTTCAAACAGCAGCGAGCTCTTAAATGTTCTGCAGAACATTCATCGGCTTGATTTCTGTCATCCTCCCAATCCGCGCAAGGCAGGCTACGCTGCACCGATACTAAGTACTTAAAAACCCGTACCATATGCAGGTTTACCCCCAAGCCGTAGTTCACGCTTCGCAAATAATTGCGGGTTCCCCACGCACTTGGGCCTCCACGGTGAAGGGGTCAACGCCCACATGCCATTGTAGATCGCCCCCGCACCTTAACCCCCAGCACCAACACCCGACTGGGCGTCGGCCGCCAGCACCAGGGACTTCATCGATGTGCCCGCAACGGATTTTTAGGCCCGTCTTCGAAGATAGTTTCCTTGACTAGGATACTACACCATCTCTAAAAAGTAATTCTATTATATCATAATTTAGTTCGGTAAAGTAAGTAATTGACTGTCTGATTTACCGAAATAAGACTCTTTTTTTAAACTTTAGTAAAAAAGATGGCAATAACAATCCCTAATATAGCCCCAATCACCACCTCAAACCTGGTATGTCCTAAAAATTCTTTTAATCTTTCTTGATGAAATTCACCTTCTTCAAATAACTCATCCACAATTTTATTTAAAGTAATTGCTTGACGACTAGCGGCAAATCTCACTCCCGCAGCATCATACATCACAATAAAAGCAAAAATAATAGCCATCGCCGCATTAACACTATCCCAGCCTTCTTGCAGACCAATTGCCGTAGCTAAGGAGGCTACTAAAGCCGAGTGAGAACTAGGCATCCCCCCGGCACCCACAAAACGCCGAAAATCAATCTTTCTTTCTTTGATAAAATAAAAAGCCCCTTTTAATAATTGCGCTACAAACCAGGCCAAAAGTGCAATCCACAAAGCCTGATTATTTGCGACTTCTTGTAAAAATGATTCCAATCATTTTACTCCTTCCAAAACTATATTAAACTACATCATCCTCATTAATAACATCTCTTCACCTTATTATTATACTATTAAATACATTTGTCAATGTCAGTCCCAAAATTAAAAGTCACGTTTAATTACATATTCGGCCCAGGCTAAAAGATACTCTTTATAAATTGATTTAGGCAGCTTACTAAGCTCTGCAATAGCCTGATCCACTATATTTTCGGCTAATTTTTTGGTATAATCAAGCCCTTTTTCAATTAAAATTCCTTTAGCTTCCAGCAATTCATTTTCACCGGCCTGAGGATTACCTAATACTCGATCTAATAAATATCTTTGGGCCCTACTGGAAGCTTCATAAGCCTTACTGACAATCACAGTTCTCTTTCCCTCCCGGATATCTGAGCCCACTGGTTTTCCTAATACTTTTTCATCCCCGGTAATCCCCAACAGATCATCCTGCAACTGAAAAGAAATCCCGCAGCGCCTAGCGAATCTTCCCAAAGCTCTTACTTTCTCATCATCCTGCCCTTCCTGATTTAGTCCGATAGCCGCCCCAGAGACAGCTGCGTATTCATAAAGTACCCCGGTTTTCAGTTCTAACATCTCCATAATTTCGGCTTCGGTTAGTTCCGTAATTTTACGTTTGGAATAGATAATATCCAGGGCTTCGCCCCGCAATAACTCGTTAGCAGCAATAGTTAAATTTCTTAAAAGTTCCATAACTACTGGCATAGCTACACCACATTGAGCTGTTTCCAGTAACAAACTAACAACAAAAGCTTGTTGCAGATCTCCCGTCAGAATGGCAATGCTGCGCCCAAAATCAACGGCCTCTGCCGAACTATAACCGGCTCGAACCGCTTCTTTACGATATTCCTCGTGGACGGTAGGTAACCCCCGCCTTTTAGTGTCATTATCAATTAAATCATCATGGACTAAAGTCCAATTATGAAAAACCTCCACCGCAGCAGCTGCATAATCCGCTTTAGCTTCGGTGCCCCCCAAGGCTCCACAACTAAAATAAAGAATTCCCGGACGTAAATGCTTAGCCGGACGGCTTAAATAAGAAAATAACGCCTTTCTGAGCACCTCTAAGGGATAATTATTCAAAAAACGCTCTTGATGAATGATCCCCATTACTCTCTGACTACGTTCTTTTAAGGCTGCAAAAAACTCTATTTTATCAATCATAGCTCATTCCACCTCATTATTAGTAGTAAAAGCATCAAGCCGAGGTTGATCTCCGTCAAAGCCTAATAATATTTCCAAACGACCTTCCGCAGCATCTAATTTCTGCAAACAAAACCGGGAAAGCCCCACTCCTTCTTCAAATAACTTTAAACTTTTTTCTAAGGCCAGATCGCCGGTTTCTAACTTTGCCAGAATCTCTTCCAAACGCTCTAAGGCTTGTTCATAACTTTGTTCTTGGCTTTCCTCTACTGAGTTGGTAGCTTCTGTAGCCGTCACCTGTTTTTTAGGACTCATTCTCAGTCCTCCTTATCCATTATTTGACACTGCAATGAACCTGCTGCTAAAGTAACTTTGATCAGCTCCCCTTGACTAACTTGAACTGTATGGGTGATCAGCTTACCATCTATCTTTTGGGCTAATGAATAACCTCTTTTTAAAGTAGCAAACGGGCTTAAAGAGTCCAGCTTACCCATTAGTTTGGCAAACCGTTCCTGCTCCAAGGCCAAATAGGCCTTTTCTTTAGTGATTAATCTTTCTAGGAGTAAATCCAGCTCTTGCCGCCGCAAATCCACCATTGCTTTCGGCGAACGAAAAGTTCGATTGGTTAACAACTGCTTTAATTTTCGACGAGTTTCGCCCAAATAACGAGTAAACAACTTTTTTAACCGCGCTTTCAGCTCCAAAACCTTTTGCTGCCGGGAGAGTTGTTCGGGAACCGCTAATTCGGCCGCCCCGGATGGAGTCGGTGCTCGGAAATCGGCTACAAAATCAGCAATGGTAAAATCAGTCTCATGGCCAACTGCGGCAATAATCGGCTTTTGAAAAGCGAAGATAGCGCGGGCTAATTCCTCATCATTAAAAGCCCAAAGTTCCTCAATACTCCCCCCGCCACGGCCAATAATCACCAGGTCCAAATCCGTAATTAAAGCTGCTTCCTGTAAGGCCTTAATTAGACTCTGGGGTGCTTCATCACCTTGAACCAAAGCCGGAATCACCAAAATGTCCAGATTGGGACGCCGCCGTTTTAAAATCCGGATCATATCCCAAACCGCCGCTCCGGTGGGGGAGGTAATCAAACCAACTCGCTCGGGTAGATCCGGCAGGCTCTTTTTCTGTTCCGGGGCAAATAAGCCTTCTGCCTCCAACTTTTGCTTTAAGGCCTCAAAAGCTTGATATAAATTCCCCTGACCATCTAGTAACATCTCATCAACATAGAGTTGATACTGGCCGTTTTTTTCGTAAACTGAAATCCTTCCCAAAATGGCTACGGCTTGTCCGCTCACCGGGGCAAAACGTAAATTGCGCGCCCCGGAGCGAAACATCACACAACTGATTCGGGCTTTCTCATCTTTGAGGGTAAAATAGAGATGCCCGGAAGTATGCCGCGTAAAATTGGAGATCTCCCCTTTAATCCAGACATTACCCAGATAGAGACTCTCCTCTAGCAAATTCTTAATTGCTCCCGTCAATTGGCTGACCGTTAAAAAATTATGAAAATCAGGCATGACTAAAAAACTCCTTTTTATGTTACCGCTATTTCTCCAAATAAATCCCAGGGATAAATCAAGGGTGGTTTGGAGAGATAGCGAACTTCTTCTTTAGTAACGGGATGCCGAAATCCTAGAGCCCCTGCCCAAAGGGCGAGCTGTTCTCCCGGCCCGGCTAATCCCTTGGCGTACTTTTGATCCCCGTATAGAGGATGACCATAATTAGCTAACTGCACTCGAATCTGATGGGATCTCCCCGTCTTTAACTTCAGCTGCAAGAGGCTGAACCCTTCCCTACTAGCCAATAATTGATAGTCTAATTCGGCATATTTAGCCCCTTTCTGCTCCAGGGTGACAACCTTAGTAGTATTAGTTTGGGGTTCTTTAAGCAGATAATCTTGTAGTCTCCCTTGGGATAGCAGTGGCCGCCCATAAACAATGCCGTAATAGACTTTAGAAAAAAGATTAGCCTGCATTTGTTCCCCCAATCGGGAAGCTGCCTTAGAGGTTTTGGCCAAAACCATTACTCCCCCGACTGGCCGATCTAAGCGATGCACTAAACCGAGAAAAATATTGCCCGGTTTCTGATACCGTTTTTTCAGATCCCCTTTCAAAAGACTGAGTAGATCCAAATCCCCGCTCACATCAGCCTGAGAAGGAATATTGCAAGGTTTTTCAACTACTAAGAGGTGATTATCTTCGTATATAATCTTAATAGGCCTGCTCATTATTTAGACGCTTCCCAACGTCCTGCAGCTCCACAAGGCAGAACTAAACCGGA
>JANQHU010000455.1 GCA_028282485.1 Bacillota bacterium | reverse complement strand
TGGTCTGTCAGGCTACTTTCCCTAATATGGTCTATCGTTTACCCGATGAAATTCGCTTAAGTTACAATGGGGATCTAGGGACGCCCCATATGATTCCGGCTCTCTACCGGGATGATGCCGCGGAGATTCGGGTGCGAGTCAGTCTGGGGGCGTATCCCTGGCATGATCCCCAAAAACTGGTACAGTTGCAGGATTATCTCTACCGGATCAGTGCCGGAGCCTTAGCCGCTCCCCAGATTATTGTCGGTGGTTATGAGACTGCTTTGCTCCGGTTAACCACCGCTTTTCCGGAAGAGATTCAAGCCTTGGGGGGGAATGAGTTACAAATTAGTTTGGAAAATGGCTTTGAATTAACCTTAGATTTATCTTTAGAATACTACCGCTTCCTTTGTGAATTGATGGCCGGGAAAGAGGGAATTAGTCCGGTGGGTTTGACGGGGGAAGTAGTGGTTACTCTCCAACAGCCAGCGGTAGCAAATGCTGAGGCGAGGGAAGAACTAGTACGTCGGGTTCCGGTGCGGTTAAACTTGGATGATCTGGCCAGCCTGCCTTTAAATCTCAAAGTAGATACCCAGACCATCTCCCCCGAGATGGTGCAGATTACTAATGAAGGGGCAGCTGAAATTGGCATTCAAGGATGCTCGGCCCGTTTATTACAATATGATCCCAATTCTTTAGTACCCATTGATATTTTTGAAGGGGAGAATATTACCGCTTTTCCTTTGCAAATAGCCCCCCAGAGCACGGTTGCGGTAGAGTTAAAACCGAAAGAATTAGATTCGGAACTATTTTGGAATGCCTTGCAACTAGAATTAATCGGTAGTGAATTTTTGAAAACACCGAAAGAAGTCTTAGACCGAATTCACGAGATTGCTCCGGCCGGGGCTTTAGACTGGCAGATCACTGCCGAATGCCCTCTTTTTATGCGGGAGGTTTTGCCGGAGGCTTATCAGAATCTCTACCGAATTGAAGTCCAAATCAATCGGCAGGGTTATACCCCCAAGCAGATTATTTTAGGCCAGGGCCAGGCTCAGGGCCAAGTAAAGATGCAACGGCGTCTCAAAGAAATTATTAGTCAAGGAGCGGAAGCAATTACTACCTTTACTTATCGGGTCCGGAATATCTACTATGATCATCAGGGTGCCTGGGGTGAAGAAAAGAGGGGAGAGGGTTCCAATGTGTTTGTATTTCCCAATGCCAGCGAAAATGATTAATAATGATCAGGAGCAAGAATACTTTTCCCGCAGTCTAACTTTAGGTTTAAAATATTTGCTACAAACTCAAAGCATTAACGGAGTCTGGACGGATTTTTGGGTCCCCCCGGTGGGGACCTCCGATGCCTGGGTAACTGCTTATGTGGGCTTAGCTTTAGAAAAGTTATCTGCGTCGCCGTTTCTGAGCCTCAAAAATCAACTGCTGGCGCGCAAAGCTGCTTTGAAGGCCGGAGCCTGGTTGCTCACGAACAATCCCAATCAGTTTCAAGGTTTTGCTTTTAATGAAAAAGTGATCGGAGATGCGGATTCTACCTCCTATGGCATTAGTTTATTAGCCCGGCTCGGCCTGACCCCGCCTCCGGAAACAGTGGCCTTTCTCTGGCAGCACTATCTGGAAGGCAAGGGTTTTCAAACCTATGATTTTACTAATCCCCAGCATAATTGGACCGATCCGGCGGTAGATATTACCGCAGCAGCGGTCAGGGCTCTTGGTGAAACAGGTGAGTTAACTAAAGACCAGATCAGCACCTTCTGGCAGAAAGAGCTGGCTCCTTGGCAGCAGGATAATGGTTGGTGGTCCGGCTACTGGTGGGAAACTCCTTTTTACGCCACCGGCCTAATTCTCAAATTATGGGACTGGGCCGGGCGGCCCGATCCGGTACCTCGGCCTCC
>JANQHU010000266.1 GCA_028282485.1 Bacillota bacterium | reverse complement strand
TATAACAAAATTAAAAATCTGCATAATTTGATAGTGCTTATTTTAAAAAATCTTCAGTGAGGTTTTTGTTGAAATAAAATTTTCATGCGTTAGCCGTGTAAAAATTCACCGCACCTCTTGCATTCTGAAGTGGATATTGATATAATTTTACAGTGACTTCCCTGCTCTGTTTTTTGGAGCCGTTAGTCCGAAGGGAGGAGGTGAACGTAGAAGATGCGTAATTATGAATTTGTTTTTATTATTAAACCCGGTTTGGAAGAAGAAGAGAACAATGCCTTGGTAACTAAATTTGAAGATATCATTAAAAATGGTAGCGGAGAGATTACTAAACTTGATCGATGGGGTAAGCGGCGTCTTGCTTACGAGATTAATGATTTTAAAGAAGGTTACTATGTGCAGATTCTTTTCCAGGCAGCAAACGAGGTTGTTCATGAAATTGAACGGGTATTGAATATTCAAGACAATATTATTCGTCATTTGTTAATTAAAATTGAAGAATAACGAAGGTGGTTAAGATGAACCATGTAGTTTTAATAGGTAGATTAACTAGAGATCCCGAACTTCGCTATACGCCTAATGGAGTAGCCGTAGTTACTTTTGACTTGGCGGTTGATCGACCCATGCTCAATCAACAAGGTCAAAGAGAAGCTGATTTTATCCGCATTGTAGCGTGGCAGAAACAAGCCGAAAATTGTGCTAATTATTTGAAAAAAGGGAGCCAAACGGCGGTCCAAGGTCGGTTGCAAATCCGCAGTTATGAAGCCCAAGATGGCCAAAGGCGTTGGGTTACCGAAGTAGTGGCTAATAATGTGCAATTTTTAGGACGCCCCAAGGAAGAAAGTAGTCCTAATCCTAGTAACAACGTGAGCGCCAATAAACAAGATGATTTTGGGGGAATAAATTTAGACGATCTTCCTTTTTAAAACTTGAATAAGAGGATTTGACTTACGGAGGTGAAATGAATGTCCAGAAATGATCGCGAATCCGGTGGCGGAAGAGGCCGACGCCAAAAGAAGAAGATTTGTTCTTTTTGTGTTGACAAAGTAAGTACTATAGATTATAAAGAGATTGGCAAATTGAAAAAATTTACTACAGAAAGAGGTAAGATTTTACCGAGACGAATTTGTGGTAATTGTGCGATCCACCAACGCCAATTAACGATAGCCATTAAACGGGCCCGGCATATTGGGTTATTACCATTTACTAGTGAATAATAGTCTGGTGATAATAGTTTTTCTATAGATTAGTATCTCGTAGCGGCGATTAAAAAATGATCGTCGTTTTTTATATATAACCCCCTTGACCTGCTTAATGAAAATGCTTTGCTGAAAATAGTTTTAGTTCGCAGGAAAAATAAATATTTTAGAGAATGATGTAAGGATAAATAAGGAGGTTAAAGGGGGTCCCGGTATGTCTAATTTTACATTAACGAAAAATTTAAGGGCTATTGAATGGCTCAAAGCAGAATTAGTTGATAATTTAGGTACTCTATTTAAGGGATTAGCAAAAAATAATAGTGAATTAGTGCTGAATTCGTTGGCTTCCCTAGTCATCAGCGGCTACTTTTTAGGCAAGAGGCTAGGTGTTTCTTATCAGAAATTAGATAATGCGATCACCAATCGGTTGGTGGCCACTCAAGTCCAGGGATATGAAATTGAGGAATGTGTAGATGAGGCGGTTGCTTTGGAGCAGTTTTGGCAACGAAAATAAATAAATTGTGATTCTGAAATTATAGGAGGATTCGGTAATGAAAGTAATTTTACTTCAGGATATTCGTGCTTTGGGAAAAAAAGGGGATATTAAAGAGGTGGCCGATGGTTATGCCCGCAATTTTTTGCTGCCCAAATCCTTGGCTAAAGAAGCTAATGAGACTAATCTCAAGGATTTAGCCAAGCAGAAAGCCGATGTGGCTCGAAAAGAAGCCAAAGAAGCAGCAGAGGCCCAGGAATTAGCCCAAAAATTAGAAAGTACTAAAATCGAACTCAAAGTTAAATCCGGCGATAACGGCCGTCTCTTTGGTTCAATTACGGCTAAAGATATTGCCGCTCAATTGAAAAAGGCGGTGGGAATTGAGATTGATAAACGAAAAATTGAGCTAGGGGATACTTTGAAAACTTTAGGGAATCATGAAGTGCAAGTACATTTATATAAAGGTGTATTAGCGAAATTAATGGTGAGCGTCTTGGCAGAGTAAGCAAGGTTTTCCAGGTAGCAGGAAAGGAGTTATTGATGAAGGGTTTTTTAAAAAAGGTTTCAGATAGTGTGAAACAGGTGAGCACTTTAGAAGAAAAGTTATTAGATGATGAGCAATTATCTCGGCAAGTAGCGGCGATCTATGCCCTACTGTCTAATTTATATGGTTCCGATAAGTTAGTCTTAAAAGCGGGAAAGTTAGAATCCCTTGAGTTGATGCGTTCGGAGCTTATTGAGGAGCGGATTTTGGCGTTACAGCGCATTGTTTTTGAGGATCCTACTATTGACAAGAGTCCCAATAAGACAAACCTGGCTCAGGTTTTAAACGAAATTGAGGAGGAGATTGCGGATTTAATTGCCAGAAAGACCGTCGAGGAAAAGATCGAAAAGAAGATCGTGGAAAGAATGCAACAACGACACGATGATTATTTAAAAGAGATTAAGATTCAGGTGCTTCAAGAAAACTCCGGGGCCGATAATCCTCATACCCTCAAAAAACTAGCGGAACTAGAAAAATTAGATCAGATCAATTTAGCCAAATCAGCTTTAGAAACATTAAAACCAATGGCTTTAGAGGATGTTGTCGGCCAGGAGCGAGCCGTGAAAGCCTTAATGACGAAGATTGCCTCTCCTTATCCACAGCATGTAATCTTATACGGCCCTCCTGGGGTAGGGAAAACAACAGTGGCCCGACTGGTTTTGGAGGCTGCCAAAAAACTTAGCTACACCCCTTTTGAGCCGGAAGCCCCTTTTGTGGAAGTTGACGGGACTACCCTCCGTTGGGATCCCCGAGAGGTGACTAATCCGCTGCTCGGTTCGGTACACGATCCCATCTATCAAGGAGCCCGGCGGGACTTAGCCGAAGGCGGAGTTCCGGAACCCAAACCTGGTTTAGTAACCGAGGCTCACGGAGGGGTGCTGTTTATTGATGAAATCGGGGAAATGGATTTAATGTTGCAAAATAAATTACTAAAAGTGCTCGAGGATAAAAAAGTAATTTTTGACTCGGCCTATTATGATCCTTCTGATAATAACATCCCCAAATATATTCGGAAATTATTTACCGAGGGAGCTCCGGCAGATTTTGTTTTAATTTCGGCTACTACCCGAGATCCGGGCGAGATTAGCCCGGCGATTCGATCTCGGTGTGCGGAAGTCTATTTTGAACCCCTTAATCAAGAGGATATTAAAGAGATTACCCGCAAGGCGGCGGCTAGATTGGAAACCGAAATCGCAT
>JANQHU010000330.1 GCA_028282485.1 Bacillota bacterium | reverse complement strand
TTAAAAGATTTACAAAAGAAAAATTCCAACTTTCCTAATGTGGAAGTGGGTTATAATGATGAGGATGGTATTTTTGGCAAGCTCCGTTATCAGCAATCGCTGAATGAGGCTCATAACTGGTATTTGGAAATCAAAGGGGCTACCCAAAAGGCGAGTAATATAAATATTGGCCTGACTTCGAGAAGCCCCAGGATCTTTAATGATTTAAATCTTTCCTGTGATTTTCAGGGATATCCCTTAGTTAAGGATAGTCTCACCTATCGGTTTGATAATTTGACGGTACAGGCTTCCGGCTCTTATCTTTTTGCCACGAGTCACGAAAATCGTTGGGGAATTACCGCTACCAGTGATTTTTGGCAGCATCCTTTTGGGGGTAAATGGCGAAGTGGAGCTTTTGTTCACCTGGTTAATGCTTTGGATGACAACCAGGCTGCCTACGGCGGTTGCTACGGTGGGTATCGGCTCGATTATCTGCCCAAAGAGTGGCTGGAGCTTAGTTATTTACAAATAAAAGATCTGACTGGTGGTGATTACCAAGGCCTCGGGCCGGATAGTGATGGTAACCCGGGCAGTGGTTTAAATAATTTTGGCTCCAGTTTGCAAGTTAAGCTTGCTGTGCCAATGGGTAAGACATTCCGGTTAACTAATCATAATGCTTATAATCTATCCCGGCAAACTTGGCTGGAGCGCAGTTATGAGCTATGGTTTGAGAATTGTTGTTATAAAATTTTTGCGAGCTGGGATGATTTGAAGCAAGCCTGGTCTTTGGGAGGAGAAGTTAAGTTTTAGATTAATAGTTGTTTTTAATTATTTTATTTACTTTTTTAGTAAAAGTGATATAATATAATTAACAAGAAAAATTTTGTGTAAGTCAAGTCCTCGCAGGCAACGGAGACATTAAATCGAGAATATTGCCTAATGGTAAGTCAAGTCCCCGTAGGCAACGGAGACATTAAATCGAGAATATTGCCTAATGGTAAGTCAAGTCCCCGCAGGCAACGGAGACATTAAATTGAGAATATTGCCTGATTTTAAGTAAAACCTCCCTAAGCGGAGGTTTTTGCCATGGGGAGTATCAATAATGAAAGTAGTTACCATAAAAAAGAAACTGTATGAGATTTTTTATTTTGAAAAAGAACTAATGTCTAAAGAGGATCGACCCTTTTTAATAATTTTATCATTAAAGTATAAGGGACAAAAATACTCATTTGCAGTACCCTTTCGTTCAAATATTCAAGTAAATTTGACAACAAAAGGATTGTATTTCTCTTTACCAAAAAGGACTACTACTAAAGAAAACCACGCCCATGGATTACATTATATTAAAATGTTTCCCATAATTAAAAAGTTTCAAGATAAATTAATAGTTCCTACTGATGCATATAATAAAATCTTACATGCCTTTATTAAAAAAAACACGAAAAAAATAGTTCAAGGAGCTCAGGAATACTTAAAAAGATATGAAAACGGAGCACGGTTTGCTTTTTGTACTGATATAGATAAGCTGTTAACTGCCTTAAATAATTTCCAAGCAATACAACAAATTACCGAAACCCAAAAACAAGTTGCTGCTACTCAAAATGATTAAAAACGTTTCTTGACCATTTTCTTGAAAAAGGATATACTAAAAGCAAATATTTGTATTTTTAATAAAATTGATAGTATGGATGAAGGGGAAATAACCGGAAAAAGCGGCTTTTTAGAGAGGAAGACCAATTATTATGGCTGAAAGTCTTCTAAGCCTGTTCTGGCCAAAACCACCCTGGACATTCTGGCGAAGGCGCTTTTAAGCATAAGCCAGGCGTAGAAACTGCGTTAAAGTTTTCTTTGAGGAGAGCCTAATTATTAGGCTAATTAGGGTGGAACCGCGGTTAGAGACCCCGTCCCTTTGTGGGAGTGGGGTTTTATTATATTTTAGTAGGTGATCAAATGATTCAGGATTTTTGCGCCGGAGGTTTAGTGTTTTTGCAAGAAAAATTATTGATTTTGCAACGTTTTAATGGTGTTTGGCTCTTTCCCAAAGGCCATATTGATCCCGGTGAAACACCCAAAATAGCTGCTGTCCGGGAAGTTCAAGAAGAATGTGGCTTACAGGCCCGAATTTTGACAGAGTTAGGGGAGACCAAGTATAACTTTACCGAAAACGAGGTTTACCATGAAAAGACCGTCAGCTGGTATTTGATGCGAGCTCTGGATAATGAAATTACTTTGGAAAAGGAATTTTTTCTGGATTATCAATTAATTACTGTAAACCAAATTAAAAGGCTTAGTTTTTCCCATGATCAAGAGCTGGCTCTAAAGGCGTTCAACGCGATTAAAAATTATTAAGAGAGGAAGTGGACCAAATGAGAGTTGTTTTTCCCGATCAAAGTCTTAAGGAGTTTCCTGATGGATATACCCCTTTGCAAATAGCCGAAACGATTAGTGGCCGTTTAGCTAAAGAAGCAGTAGCCGCTGAAGTTAATGGTCAATTAGTAGATTTAAATACCGGGCTATCTGGGGTAGTTTCTTTAAAAATAATTAAAAATGATACTCCGGCAGCCTTAGAGATTTTACGGCATACTACCGCCCACGTCATGGCCCAGGCAGTGAAACGATTATATCCCCAGGTGAAATTAGCGATTGGCCCAACTATTGAGAATGGTTTTTATTACGATTTTGATTTAGCCGAAAGTTTAAGTACCGCTGATTTAGCCAAGATTGAGGCTGAAATGGCGCGGATTATTAGTGCTGATCTACCAATCCGGCGTGCGGAAGTCGCTAAAGCAGCAGCGCTGAACTTTTATGAAACTACTGAGGAGAAATACAAGCAAGAATTGATCGCGGGCCTGGCCGAAGAACCCCTCTCCTTTTATGAACAAGGGGAATTCAAAGATCTCTGCCGGGGGCCCCATCTACCCAGTACCGGAAGAATCAAGGCCTTTAAACTAATGTCCGTGGCCGGGGCTTACTGGCGGGGGGATTCTGACCGGGAAATGTTGCAACGTATCTACGGGACCGCTTTTTTTAGTAAAAAAGAGTTGGATAATTATTTAAACCTATTAGCAGAAGCCGCTAAAAGAGACCATCGGAAATTAGGCAAAGAATTAGATCTCTTCTCCATTGACGAGCAGGTGGGGAGCGGCTTGGTGCTCTGGCATCCCAAAGGAGCGCGGATTCGTTATGAGATTGAACAGTTCTGGCGGGAGGAACATTATAAGAATGGCTATGATCTGGTTTATACCCCCCATGTAGGCAAAGCTAATCTTTGGGAGACTAGTGGTCATTTGGGTTTTTATAATGAGAGTATGTATGCCCCTATGGATGTGGAGGGGCAAGCCTATTATGCCAAACCCATGAACTGTCCTTTTCATATTGCTATCTATCAGAGTAAAGGCCGTTCATACCGGGAACTACCTTTTCGCTGGGCCGAATTAGGGACAGTTTATCGTTATGAAAAGAGTGGGGTTTTACATGGTTTAATGCGAGTGCGGGGTTTTACTCAGGATGATGCCCATATTATTTGCCGACCGGATCAGATGCCGGCCGAGATCGATCGGGCTTTAAATTTTTGTTTACAGATGATGCGGACGTTTGGCTTTACTGATTTTAAACTCTATTTATCCACTAAACCAGAAAAAGCCGTCGGTGAAGTTGGTCGTTGGGAAGAAGCCACCGTAGCTTTACGGCAGGCTATTGCCAAGACCGGGCTTCCCAGCCAAGTTGATGAGGGGGGCGGTGCTTTTTATGGACCGAAGATTGACTTGAAGATTAAGGATGCCTTAGGGAGAGAATGGCAGTGTTCCACTATTCAATTTGATTTTAACTTACCGGAAAGATTTAACTTAACTTATAAGGGGAGTGATGGGGCGGCCCATCAACCATACATGATCCATCGCGCCTTATTGGGCTCCTTAGAGCGCTTTTTTGGTATTTTAATTGAGCATTACGAGGGAGCGATGCCCCTTTGGTTAGCTCCGGTACAAGCGGTTATCCTCCCGGTATTACCAGAGCAGCATGAATATGCCGAAAGGCTCCGGGAAGAGTTGAGTCGAGCCGGGATTCGTGTGGAAGTGGATGGGCGTAATGAAAAAATTGGCTACCGGATTCGGGAAGCCCAGCTGCAAAAAGTTCTTTATATGCTAGTGGTAGGGGATAGAGAAGTAGCTCAAGAGACTATTGCAGTCCGGGGCCGGAAACAGGGCGATTTAGGCGTACAAAAGGTGGCTGGATTAATCCAAAGTTTGCAAGAAGAAATGCGGCAGCGGGTTTAAATTGGTTTGTCAAGGAGCCAGATTATTAATGTAGTGGAAATGTTCATAATATTCAAAAAAAGGACTCTCGGATTTTCCGAGAGTTTTTTATTAACATTTTTTTAAATTTAGTATGCCATGACCCAATATAAAATTGTTAATAAAATTAGCAAAAGTGTCGAAATTATAGGTGTATCATAAAAAAGTCATAACTATAACATGTTTAAAAAGGAGTAATTGAAATGAGATTTCATAAAAGTTTAAAATGGAAAGTCTCATCTTCTACAATTTTAATCTTGTTATCCGGGTTTTTATTTTTAGCCATTACCACTTATGTAATAGTAGCCGAAGAATTAGTCAAAAATGCTGAAATTGAACTAATTCAAAGAGCCTCAGATGCCACCAAGTTGATTGAAGAACGACTAAGACAAAAAATTGTGGAAATGGAAGCCATTAGCCAGAGAAAAGAACTGCAAAGTATGAATTGGGAGATCCAGAAAGAGGTTTTAAAAGAAGAATTAAAGCGTTTGAACTACTTAGGCTTAGGAATAGTTTTTCCCAATGGGACCGCCAGATATCCTACTGGAAAAACTGCTCAGCTAGGGGATCGCGGTTATGTGAAAAAAGCTTTTCAAGGAAAAACGAATATCTCAAATGTGCTCATCAGTAGAGTAATTCATGCTCCGGTAATGATGATTGCCACCCCAATTAAAAGAAAAAACAAAGTGGTCGGGGTTTTTATTGCTAGAATGGATGGTAAGGAATTAAGTCGGATTACTAATGATATCACCTACGGAGAAACTGGATATACTTATGTCATTGATAGTAAGGGGGTGATTATTGCCCATCAAGATGAAGACTTGGTAATGGAGAAATATAACCTATTAGC
>JANQHU010000247.1 GCA_028282485.1 Bacillota bacterium | reverse complement strand
GTATTGTCCGGATCCCCGATTTGGGTGGTTCGGTGCCCTTGGTCCCAGGGTTGGTCGTAGGCGTAGCTTCCAATTACTTGTGTAAACACGAGTGCTAATAATACGGCTATCACTAAAAATATTTTTTTTAGTTGCATGATTTATTTCCCCCTATTTTCGCTTCCTTGAAAAAACCTTTTAATAAAAGACCACCAGCGGAATTCTCTCTCTTTTGGACTGATAGCCTTCTGGGGAGATTCCTTGAATCTCGACCGCATAAATACCGGCCGCTACATTTTGGCCGTTATTATTCTGACCATCCCAAGTAACTGTCTGATTGGTTTTTAAGGCTTCTTCTTTAATGGACCGCACGATTACTCCCTGACTATCTTTAATCGTGATCACTACTTGGCTCGGGATATTAAAGACTATCTCAAATTGAGCCTGATTCCGCCCGGGAGTTGCTTGATATGCGTTATATTCCGCATTATAATAATTTGGTTCAACCGTTATTTGCTTTATTTCCGGTTCATTTACATCTAAAACAATCCCGTTTTGGGAAATTGATTCGGCAAAAATGCCGATAAAATATTTGGTGCCATTGCGCAAACAAAGGGCTCCCGTATCATCGGTACCATCCCAAAATATTTGATGATTTCCTTTTTGGTAGGGGACTTTACTACGTAAAGTGCGCACCCGATTACCATAACTATAGCCTACATATATCGTTGCTAGACCTTTTTGGGGCATATACCAATTAATCCGACAAAATTGATTCTGAAAAGGATTAAAATAAGCCGGAAAACTCAACCTAGGATTGGAAAGATTAGTCACTTCATTAGTTAAATCTAAGACAAACTCTCGTCCATCGGTAATTTTTCCTTTAATGATCACATAATAAATATCTTGGGGCAGCAGCTTACCTTGGTTATCTCTGCCGTCCCACACGATGGTATGGTCTCCGGCGTCTTTAGCTTCATTCACCAGCAAGTTGCGAATCACAGTACTGTCTTTTTTAATAATATCTAATGATACATTAGCCGTACCATTTAAAGCATAATCAATCTTAAAGGTCTCTCCCTTTTCGGGATTAAATTTTTCCGGCAATGGTTTTAAGGTGATCGCCAAATCCGCCAAAATCTGCACCGATGCTTCCGAAGCTAAGCCGGCCTGATTAGTTACTCTCACCCGAGCCGGATAAGTTCCTGGTTGAGTATAGGTGTAGGAGGCCGCTCCACTGGTGGGAGAGGTACTGTCAAAGGTGCCGTCCCCATCAAAATCCCATTCATACTTAGTAATTTGGCCATTCCCACCATCAGTCAAAGCCGCAAAGTCAACCTTTAAGGGGGCGATGCCTTGAGCTTGGGAGGCATTAATAGTGACTGTCGGGGTTCCGGTTTCTCCCACGGTTACCTTACTGGCCTGATAATCAAAAGTCTGGCCATCTTCAGCGGTGATCCGTAATAGGGGCTGATATTCTCCTACTTTTGTATAAGTATGGGTACAAAAATTATCTGCTTTAACCTTGATATCATCCAGATACCAGCCATCATAATCCCCCCCAGAACCCGAAACATAGATCCGGAAACGAATTCTTATTTTCTGGCCAACATAAGAATTTAAATCAATCTTCTTGTAATCCCAATCCCTTTGGGAACCATGAAAACTGGCTTCCCTACGCCAATAAGAACTCCCATTTTTTGATACTTCCACATAAGCAAAATCATAATACCTTTCCGTTTGATACTTATGATAAAATTCCAAGTAGGGATTTAAAGCATTAGTTAAATCAATTTCCGGACTAATTAAAGCGGTATTACTATGACTACGATCATAATAACCATCAGGGCTATCCGTAAAGGATTTTTGAGAAGTTCCATTACCAACTCTATCGGTCACAGCCCAACTGCCTTCTCCGATCCACTCTCCCAAACCAGCTTCAGCATCTTGAGCAAGAATACTGGCCGTGTTGTCACCCGCGGAGCTCCAATCAAAACTACCCGTTCCGTCAAAATCCCATTCATACTTACTCACACTACTCCCGGGAATAGTAGCTTTGGCTTGAAAGTTAACCGTCAAGGGAGCTCCGCCATTAGTAGGGGCTACCGTATAATTAACCGTGGGTTTACCAGGCAATACTTTAATGGTAAAAACTTTCTCAGCAGTATTTCCTTTATCATCTCCCACTTTCAAGGTGGCTTGATAAGTACCGGCGGTTTCATAAGTACAAGCATTAGTCCCAACTACCTGAGTACTCCAATCAATTCTCCCGTCGTTATCGTAATCCCACCGAAAACTATTTACCGTTCCGGCTTTACTAGTGGCCGACGTATTAAAGAGCACTTTTAAGGGGGCTTCTCCTTGGAGAGGATAAGCAGTAGCATCAATATCAAAAACAGATTCCGCCGTGATCGAGTGTACTAGATATTCAGCCTGGGCGCCACTTCGATAAATTACGATTACTTTCGCCGTATAACTACCCGTTGCTTCATATGTATGGGATACTTGAGGGGTATTAGTTTCGGCATCAATAGTCCCATCATTATCAAAATCCCATTGGTATTTGACAACTTCCTTGGTAACCGGAGTAGCATTAGCGGAAAAATCTACTTTTAAAGGGGCATAACCAGTCTGGGGGCTAACCGCCATCTTGACGGCGACTAGCGGGGTACCGTCCAGAGTCAATTTTACAAAAGCTTTACTGCCACCAAAATACTTAACAGCCAGTTTATTAGTCCCTTCTTTGAGAGTGATCGGAATGGCCAACTCGGCCTGCCGATTATTAAAGCGTTTCGTATCCACAATCTCGGTGCCATTTAAAGTAATGGTGCCAAAAACAGCCCGGTTTTTGGCCGTGCTCCCATTGGTCAGATGTAAAATAACCTCCTGATACTCCTCGCTTATTTGCAACGTCTCTTCAAAATAATTCAAACCACCCTTAGTCGCCTGCAAGGTCACCGGGCCGTAAAAAATTTCCCGGGGGTTCTTCACCTCATTCGCCGTCACCATCAGGTTCCCCATTAATAACATGAAAAGACCGATGATCCCCAAAACTCTTCCTTTTTGCAATCCTAATTTCCCCTCTCCTTTTATTCTTCGATTTCTATTTTTACTGTTTTACTAGAGACTTGACCTAGATAAGATGATAAGACAAAGGTTAAATAATGCTCTCCCGGCTCAATTCCGGCACTATTCCAAACTAAATTAAAAGGGGTGTAACCCTCTTCTTCCTCAAACACAAATCTGCCGTCAATAAATAAGGCTATTTCAAAACCATTTTTGAGAAGAATCTTTTTAAATTCATCTAAAACCGAAATTCGTGCTAATAATTCACCCTTTACTTTAGGAGTCTTCCCGGTTAACTGGGGAAACTCAATTTGAAAATCCGGAGAACGATCTTCCCGGCGGGGATAATAATAGTTGGGAGCAAGCTTGATCTCGCGAAAGACTTCTTCCCGTAAAGGCTTTTTGGTAGTCTGGAGCTTTTTTTGATAAGTAAAATAATCAGATTTGGTATTTCCATAAGTGATAATACTGGTTTGGGGTAAATAAAAGCCCGTGGCTACAAAAGAAACTGGGCCAAGTCGGTTAACTTTTAAAACTTGATCCCCATCATAACTGGACCAGTAAACCAGATTATGCCCTCGATCCCGCACTACCCAATCAGCCGGGGTTGCCATCAGGGGCCCGTCTTTAAGGCCCACTCTAATTAAAATACGCGCCGGTTTGAGGAGCTTAAATTGAAAAGCACCGTTGGTGGCATCATATTGAATATCCGCAATTTCAAACTCAGCTCCCCCAGAAAAAGTGGTGGGATCGTAAACTTCCCTTGTTCCATCCGCAAAATTTGCTTCGATACAAAAGAAATACGCTTCATCAGGCACTTTTTGGCCTTGCAAATCGCTACCATCCCAGGGGATGCGATGCTGCCCCACTTTTTGACTCTTTTTATCTACCAAAACTTTTACTAAATCAAAGTCGGAAGTATAGATGAATACAGATACCTGGGCTGACCGATTTAAAGTATATTCAAGAATGGCTACTTCTCCTAAAACCGGATTAAAAGAAGTAGAATTTAATTGCACCTTTTCAATTGCAGTTTCTCCCTGCCTGGCAGAAGCTACCGGAAAGCAGCTCCCTAAAATTAATAAACTTAAGATAGAAACAAAAAGTAGCTTTTTAATCATCTTTTACAAATCCCTTCCGAAACATTACCGTTGCACCAGGTTTAACGAAACTTTGCCCTCTCGCCAAATGCCTAAATATTTGCGATTATCTGAAAAACTATGTAAAACTCTGGCAGTCCTTAACTGCTGCAGCGCTGCCGGAATTGAGGATTCAATATTATAATATTGGGAAATATTATTATAGGGTAGAACTATTCCCTTATTATGAGTCAAGAGAGTCACTTTATAATCTTGAGGATGAACTTTTATTTGCTGAACCTCTTTTGCTTGATAATCCCAAACTTTACCTTTGCCTTGTTGATAACAACTTACCTCTTGGCCATCATAAATAAAGATGCTTCGATTCTGGGGATCAAAAGCAAAATCTTTGATAGCAGTCTCAATTGGATAAGTTTCCGGCTCAAGGTCTTTTCTTGTAGTATCAATAAAAACAACTTGCTTTTGATTAATTCCGGTAATCATCCTTCCGGCATCATCAGCCTGTCCGGCTCCTAAGGCCAACTCTTTAGATTTCCAGATTAAGTCTCCCTGCCAATTATACAGATAGACTCCAGCTGCCCGAGTCTTCTGATTAAAGCTAAGAATCATTCGTTCTCCGGGAGAGAGGGAGAGATACTCCCCCCCGGGTTTTTGCCAAATTTCCGTGCGTTCCTTGATACAAGAGATCATTGGCAGATAACCTTTCTGCCGGGGCTGTAAAGCGGTTAACAAAATCATTTTGCCAGAGGGCGAAATCAAAAAATCACGAATTTTATTCACATACCGCTTGTGCCAATAATAGTCCCCTGCTTCATTGATGGCTACCAGATCAGTGACAATTCCCGTTTCTTGAGGCTTACACAAAAAAAGTATATTCCCATTATTGGCCACTTTGTTTTCGCCCACAAAACCATTGGGTTTTTTCTCCCACAAAACCCTATTGGTCGCCAAGGTGGTCAAACTCAAATTAAGACTCAGCAAAAAACCACTTAATAATAACCAAATTAACCTTTTTTTCAAAATAAAACCTCCATATCCCTTATATTAAAGTCTCACTTTGGCAAAGATAGACCTCTTTTTTACCAATCAGCTTCCTTACATTCCCCTGATATTGGTAAAAATTTCTTTTTTTGCGATTTTAAATTATATTTTAACAGTTTTAATGCTCCTTCTTGAAAAACAGTCACTAAAATTTCCCGGCCTCGGGGGCTCCAACTGGGATAATCACAGTAGTCTAAACCAGCTAAAATTGAAACCGCCCTTTTCGTGGCCAGATCATACCGATAAAGACTGGTTCTTCCTCTTGCTTTAGCAACGTAAACCAGGCTTTTGCCATCCGGACTCAGGGAGGGCCGGAAGGATAACTGGGTTTTTTTTGAAATT
>JANQHU010000229.1 GCA_028282485.1 Bacillota bacterium | reverse complement strand
CCTGATGGGGAGAAGACTTTTCGGGAATTTTTACAAGAAGTAAAGGAGAATGCTTTAAAAGCTTATGATCATCAAGAGTATCCTTTTGAAACCTTAGTGGAAAAATTACGTTTGAAACGAGATCTCAGTCGCAATCCCCTCTTTGATACGATGTTTGTCTTTGAAAAGACTCCGGAAAGAGTGGCCGTTAACCGTGACTTAGAGCTGGAAATAAAAGCAATGCGCCGCCCCCAAGCTCGCTTTGATCTGACCCTGACGGTTCAGGAAACGGGCTTCGGTTTGCAAGCCCAAGCAGAGTATGCTACCGATCTCTTTCGCGGAGAGACCATTCGGCGCTTCTTAGAGCATTATCAAAATATTTTAGCCCGCATCGTGGGCGATCTAGAGATTCAGTTAAAAGAGATCGAGATTCTCTCCCCTTCCGAAAAAATCCGCTTGCTGGCAGATTTTAATCAGACCCGCCTGGAATACGCCACGGATCAAACGGTAGTTTATCTCTTTCACCAAGCCGTAGCTGCCAGCCCGGAAAAGACGGCTCTTGTAGCGGGAGGGGAGAGCCTGACTTATCAGGAACTAGATTTTTGGGCGGAACGCTTAGGTCGGGCCTTGCGGCAAAAAGGAGTCCGGGCGGGTAGTCTGGTAGGATTAATGGTGGATCGCTCGCCGGAACTGTTGCTTAGTATCTTGGGAATTTTAAAAGCGGGCGGAGCTTATCTTCCAATTGATCCCGCCTATCCTCCGGAAAGAATCAATTATATTTTAGCGGATAGCCAGGCTCAGATCCTGTTAACTAAAACCAATCGGTCTTTAGAGCTCCAGTTTAACGGTGAAATACTGGCGGTTGATTCCTTACTTATGAATCCGGCGGATCAGGAAATGGAGAGTATCTCCACCAGTCTCATGGAGCCGGAAAGTAATGATTTGGCTTATGTGATTTATACTTCTGGTTCCACTGGCAATCCTAAAGGGGTCATGGTAGAGCATCGCTCGGTTACTAATTTTATTGCGGCTATGCAAGGGGAGATTGCTTTTACCCCCACCAAAAGAATACTGGCTTTAACCACGGTTTCTTTTGATATTTTTCTTCTGGAGACCCTCCTGGCTTTGGCCGGGGAGATGACCGTTGTTTTGGCTAATGAAACCCAGCAACAAGAACCGGAAGCTTTACAGCAATTATTAACCGCGCATCCGGTGGATATCTTACAGGTGACACCCTCCCGGCTGCGGCTGCTGCTGTGCCAACCTGGTTTGACGCCCTTTTTGGCTGCTTTATCAGAAATAATTGTAGGGGGAGAAGCCTTATCACCTCAAGTGCTGGAGCAAGCAAAACAAATCACAAAGGCTAAAATCTATAATGTTTACGGCCCCACAGAAACAACTGTCTGGTCCACTATAAAAGAAATGACGCATACTGAGGGGGTGACTATTGGTAAACCCATTGGTAATACCCAGATCTATATTTTGGATGAGGATAAACAATTAGCACCCCTGGGGGTAGCTGGTGAATTATGTATCGGTGGAAAAGGCTTAGCCCGGGGCTATTTGAATCAGCCCGAGTTAACCATGACCAAGTTTATTAATAGTCCCTTTCATTCCGGGAAACGGCTGTATTGCACCGGCGACTTAGCCCGCTGGTTACCCAATGGTGAAATCGAGTTTTTAGGGCGGCTTGATGATCAAGTAAAAATCAGGGGCCATCGGATCGAATTAGGTGAGATTGAAGCTTCTCTACTGAGATATGACGCCATCAGTGCAGCGGTAGTCACGGTAGGTCGAGCTCCGGAAGAGACCGGGGATTATTTAACCGCTTATTTTGTGGCGAGGGAGGCAGTAACCATTGGGGAACTGCGGGATTATTTAAAAGAGCTGATTCCTGAATACATGATTCCTAATTATTTTATCCAGTTGCCATCCTTACCGATGACAACGAATGGGAAAGTTAACCGCCGCGCCTTACCCCCGATCGATCCTAGTTTGCTCAGAAAGAAGGAAACCGTAGCGAGGGAATTTAGTGAACTGGAAAAGGTGATGCTCCCCATTTGGGAGGAGATTCTACAAGTAACTAGAATTAATATTAATGAAAATTTCTTTGAATTAGGCGGCGATTCTATCAAAGCCATTCAAGTCCTTGCCCGATTGAACGAACAAGGGTTAAAACTGACGATTGGCGAAGTCTTTCAATATCCAACTATTGAGGAGTTAGCCCAGCGGGCCCGGCCAGTAGCCGTTGCTGAAGTCAAGGCTGAGGTCGCTACCAGCCAAACGGAGCGGGAAATTGACTTTGCCCTCGATGGTTTTGATTCTCAGGAGCTTGATGAGATTCTTGAACAATTTGATTAAAAGTTACTTTTGAATGACCAAAAGTAACCAAAAGTCACCGGACACCGAAGGTTTCCGGACCTTCCTTTTCTATCCCCCGGCTGTCCTGCCGCGGGAACCCACTAAGAGCGTTGGGAGGAGATCTTCGTGATCTCCTCCTTTAGGGTAATAGGATGTGGGGCGATGGCTGTGAGGCCTCCCTGCCTCGAAGCCACGCACCCGGCCTCGTGCCGGGTTTTTGCCTTTAGAGAGATAGTTTTAACATATAAATTTTCCAAGTGGTTTT
>JANQHU010000127.1 GCA_028282485.1 Bacillota bacterium | reverse complement strand
TACTCCTCCGTATCCAAAAAGGTCTTGGCGACCTAATAGATAAGCCGCTTGCACATCTGTCAGGGGAAAAGGTACATAGCAGGACTCGGGATCCGGGCTAACGGTTACTGCTTGAGACTCCGACTGTAATAACTCCAACAGAGCCGTTTTGTACTCTTTAAGGCTCTGTAAATCCCTTGCTTGCAGTTTTCCGACAGGTGTTTGGTAACGCAGATTTCCCTTTTCTTCCCAGAATACTATTCCTTCGCTGCACAATCGCGTCAGCAACTCCAGAGCGTTAATTTTAGTATTTTGTGTCATATCTTAACCCTCCTTTTTTAAGTTTTTTGACCAAGCTAACTATTTGTAGTAGTAAATACTGCCCCATGAGCCTTCCTGGAATCAAGTTTTTTTTCCAAACCAGTCAGACAAACTTCCAATACCTGAGTTTGCGGGGCTGGTTCAATTTTCAACCATTGGTCTCCCGCGGAGATTGCTTGAAATTGGCTCAACTGGTTTGCTGCTACTCCCACTTTTACCCATTCAACTCCGGTGGCTCCATTTTGATGTTTAATTTTCAGAGGACGTTGGGGCGGATCATAAGCTGAAACCACAAAAGGTAAGCCCACGGGCTTGGTTGCGAAAAGGCTATATTTGACGGTTATGCCATCCGGGCGAGTTCTTTGGCCATTAATAACCCGGGAGGTAGCAATTCCCATCTTCTTTACTATTCTTTTAATATCCGCCAAATCTTGCCCCTTTTCTTTTCCTGCTTCTGAAGTGGTTGGCAGATCATCATTGGGTTCTAAGGCTAAATCACACCAGCCTTCCGCAGCCTGACACCAGTGCTTCCATCGCTGGCTCGCGGGTCTGCCGTAAATCAGGCCTAATGGTAGGCTAAAATAGGTAAAGGGTTTTGGTACTTGAAAAAATTCAATAAATGGTCCCTCTTCAAACCATAATAAGGCGTTCATTGCCCGCTCTGGGGAACTTCCCCATTGCATAGTAAAGCCCAATGCTTCGTAATCCCGAACAACTTCGGCAAGATTATTAACTTTACACGAAATATGACTACACTTGAGCATTTTTCACTTCCTCACTATCAATAATCTTTGTCCCAGGGGAATGAGGGGGTGTTTCTCATTAGGCAGAAGCACCACTTCTTGAGCTCCAGCCTTTTGAAACACGTCCTGCCACTGCTTGACAGACAGAAAGGTTGCTTGGGATTTTTGGCGTTCATCCTCTGGCGGAGTCATCATAAATGCTTGAGAAATTAACATCTCAGTGAATTCGCGAGTAGGTTCCGTGATTAAGATCCACCCGCCGGGGACGAGGCACTGGAAGAGTCCTGCAATTACTTGATCTATATTCCGAGCATTATTAAGCATCCCCGCTGCAATAAAAACATCTATACTTTCCGGCTGCAGACCCTGGTCAAAAGCATTTTGATCAATATCAAATAGTTGAAAACTCATCCACGGATTATCCCGAAAGCGTTCCCGGGCTGCCCCCAGAAAAAACCGTGAAATATCTGTAAATAAATAATTTAAATCAAGTTGAGAAACAACCTTTTGAAGCCGCCCCACCACTACCTCAGTAGTCGCTCCGGTACCTGCACCGAGTTCGACAATTCGTAAAGAGGCTCTGGAACCCTCCTCACTCAAAGCTGACTGCCTCCGGATAATCCGCAGCACTGCTTCGGCTACCGACTGATTTAAGTACTTAGCCATGAGTGTCTCCCGATATAGAGCATTAGCCACGTCCATTCGGCCCTGGGGAAACAATAAATGGACGGCTTGTTGTTGGTCCCGCATCATTTGAGGGAGCTGTTGGGCGTTATCTATGAGATATTCGATAACTTTTGGAGAACCCAGCCGCCCATTCCAAGCTTCTTTGACTAAATGCCACTGGTGGTCCACCTGCTCTTGGGTTAGTAAATCTGAATTGAAAAAATAGCCACCTTGTTGTTGTAAATAGCCGTACTCTGTTAGTTTTTGTAACCAACGTCTGATCACATGATAGTGGCGGGGC
>JANQHU010000096.1 GCA_028282485.1 Bacillota bacterium | reverse complement strand
AAGTTCAGTTCAAGTTGCAAGGCTTAGATGCAAAAGTTAACAAAATTGTAAAGAAAGTACGGTTGCTTAATTCTTTTCGAAAAGAGAAAAATTTAGTTTTACGGAGAAGTACTTGTATTTATTAACTAATTATGATAAATTAAAAATCTAAAAGCAGCAAATAATATTAACTATTCTTACAATAAAGCAGTTTATTAAAATTTACATTTAATACAAAAATATTTGCGAAGAGGGATGAACTTCATGCAACAATACTTAGACTTATGTCGCCATATTTTAACCAATGGTACTCAAAAAGGAGACCGAACCGGTACAGGGACCATTAGTACTTTTGGTTACCAGATGCGGTTTGATTTAGCCGTCGGTTTCCCCTTACTAACTACCAAAAAACTACACTTAAAATCAATTATCTACGAGTTACTCTGGTTTATTAAAGGGGAAAGTAATCTCCAATACTTAAAAGAACATGGCGTCTCTATTTGGAACGAATGGGCGGATGAAAAAGGGGATTTAGGGCCTATTTACGGCTATCAGTGGCGTTCTTGGCCCGACCAGCAAGGAGGAACCATTGATCAACTTTCCGAAGTTATTAAAGAGATAAAAACAAATCCTAATTCCCGCCGCCTTATTGTTAGTGCCTGGAATGTCGCCGACATTCCCCGGATGGCCCTACCTCCTTGTCATGCTCTCTTTCAGTTTTACGTGGCTGACGGGAAGCTTTCTTGTCAACTCTACCAACGGAGTGCCGATGTCTTTTTGGGAGTGCCTTTTAATATTGCTTCTTACGCCCTCCTCACTTTAATGATGGCTCAGGTTTGCGGGTTAAAACCCGGGGAATTCATTCATACTTTAGGCGATACCCATATTTATACAAACCATCTCGAACAAGTTAAGTTACAACTGACCAGAGAACCTCGCTTACTACCCCGCATGGAGCTCAATCCGGCAGTAAAATCAATTTTTGATTTTGAGTATAGTGATTTTCAGTTAAGTAATTATGATCCCCATCCCCATATTAAAGGAGCGATCTCGGTATGATCTCACTAATTACCGCCCTAGGAAATAAAAATGTAATTGGCTATCAGGGCCAGATGCCTTGGCAACTTCCAGCGGATCTGGCTTATTTTAAAAAAATCACCCTCAACCATCCTGTGGTCATGGGTCACCAGACTTTTAAGTCTATTGGACGGCCACTACCCAAGCGGCGAAATCTTGTTTTAAGCCACGATCCTAACCTAACTATTGCTGATTGTGAAACAATCACTTCTTTGGAAGTCGTTTTCCAACTAAGTAAAGAGACCGAAGTCTTTATTATTGGAGGTGGCAGTATCTACCGCCAGTTTCTCCCTTATGCCGAAAAACTTTATCTAACTCGAATTGCCGCGGACTTTGAGGGTGATACTTTTTTTCCCGAGTTTTCTCTAGCAAAATGGGCTTTAATCTCCCAAAAAAAAGGTGAAAAAAATTCGGCTAATCCTTATGATTATACTTTTTTAGTATATCAAAAAAAGTGACCCCCTTTTTAGGAGATCACCTTAAAGAATATTTTCAAGCGAAACGTCCGTTATCATTTAGTTGTTTCATAAAAGCTTTTCAAATCTTTTTTAACAGCAACATCCAAATAGTGCCAACGAATTCCTTGAATTGCTCCTTCCAAAGCGCATAACTGATTAAAACAAACCTCATTACCTTGAGTTTTTAGTCTTAAAAATGCCTCTTTACTACCGATACTAATTAATTCTTCCGCTGAATTAATCCCGGCTTTCAGCAACTTTTCTTCGAGAACTTTGGCGATATTAGGCATTTTTTGAAGTCTTCCCATAACTAAAATCTCCTTCTCTAACTATAAGTATATTTTTTAACCATTATTAAAGCAAATTAAAGAATTTAGTTTTTCAAAAATATTTGGGTAAAATAATATTTGCCATTAGCATTTTTGACTATTCCCATTCCCGTCAAATTATAGTCTCCGGACATATTCTTTTCATGCCCAGGGCTTTTAATCCAACCATCAACTGCTATTTGAGCCGGATCACTATAACCATAATTATAGGCCACATTTTCAGCGGCTGCCCCCTTAATCCCAATAGCAGCGATTCTATGCCGAAAACCATTATGCCCAAAAGCGACTACCCCTTGCCCCATATTTTCACTATGCTTTCTCGCTGCCCGAATGATGCGGTCATCCAGTTGCAAAGGGAGCAATCCTTTGGCAATGCGATAATCATTAACCAGCTCAAAAGCTTTTTGCTCCACCACCGTTAACTTAATTTCGGCGGTTGCGGAGGGACCCGGGGTTGATTCGGAAGACGGTGGGGACATAAACATTGAAAAACAGCCATTAGCCATACTAACCATTAAGAAAACTAGTATCACTAATCCCGTCAAACTAAATATTTTTTTCATTAGCCTCTCCCTAACTAATTTCAAACTTCTTACCTAAAAAATCTGCTGGTTATATTATACCCCAAATAAAAAAAGTGGGTAAAGGAAATTCTCCCCGGGCTAAGAATCTTTACCGCACTTTTTGGATCAAAGCTCCATAAAATAATCATGCAATGAGAATAATTATGGAGGTTATGCCCCATGTATCAAAAATTCATTCCCCCCGGCCAACACAAGCTCCCCCCGCTACCATACCCAACCAATGCCCTGGAACCAATTATTAGTGAGGAGGCCCTAAGGATTCACCATGATATTCTGCACCGGGGTTATGTGGAGAGATTAAACCAAGCCGAATTAAACCTGGTGGCAGTCCGCCGAAATCGAGATTACCAATATCTTAAATATTGGGAAAATGAGTTGGCCTTTACTGGCTCCGGCCATATTCTTCATAGCATTTACTGGACCACCATGGCTCCCTTTAATCAAACCGGGCAACCCGGCCCCCATACCCTCACCCAAATCAACGCTTATTTTGGAAACTTTAATTCCTTTCAAGAACAATTCACCAATGCCGCCCTCCAAGTAGAAGGAAGCGGTTGGGTAATTTTGACCTGGCAGCCTACTTGGGGCCACCTGGAAATCCACCAAGCCGAAAAACACCAAAACCTCACCCAGTGGAGCGGGGTCCCGGTTCTCCTGGTAGACGTCTGGGAACACGCTTACTACTTGGAATATCAGAACAAACGCGGGGAATTCATTAATAACTGGTGGCAGCTTGTAAATTGGCACGAGGTAGAGAGAAGACTAATGCTGGCTCAGAGTGGGGTGGTGCCGATTTTTTAGTTTTTGATTAGAAAATCAGCTTCTTCATCATAAAATTTTACTTTAGCTGGTACCGCAAAAGCCAAACCATACTGACAAACTCTTTTATCATTTGCTAATCCCGGAATCATTCTTCCGTAATAAGGCTTAAGGTTATCATTCAAACCCATTACCGAACCATTCTTTAACATAATTAAACTCTTTTTAAAAGGATTTTTTCCTAAATCTGTTTTACCTGTTTTTACAAAGAGCTTATAGCATCCTTTTACAGGATCGTTATTGGCCGGTACAAAATCTGATAAACTAACAAATGAATTTGGTGCTAGAATCTCTTTAAAACCATCAAATATATCAAATTTGATAATTGTAAAAGCTCCTTGATTAAGATTATGTTTTTTGCCAATTCCTCTCTGCCCCATTAATTCTAATGTTTGATATACTTTTTCCTCATAGCCCAAAGCAATTTTTAAATAAACCGATATATATTCTTCTTTAGTAGACCATTCTACTAAATGAAAAAAGTTACCGTCTTCATCAACTGTATTTGTTAAACGACTCACTTGATTATGTGATGTATTTTTTATATAAATAAGATCATCTTCTTTTATGACTTCCCTTAATTGAAAAATTCCTTGTTGCCATTTTTGAAAATCATTCAAAGTTAAATATTTAATCTTCTTTTCTTTCTTACATTCTTGCAAGCGATTCAGCCAAGCCTGTTTATTCATTTTTTGAGCTGCTGCAAAATCATAATACTGAGTATACAATGGCCTTGGCAGATAATCTCCCGGAAATCCATTGGAAAAAATAATCGGTGGCAAATCATTCAAATACATATTTAATAATGTTTCTAATTCCGTTTCGCCATATAAATATAAATACGACCAACAGAAAGCACCAAAGAGCGTATCCGCTTGCCAAGAGGTAATAGCGGAATAAAAAAGTTTTGCTTTGAGCTGATAGGTTTGGTAATAATCTTTCATTCTCCCGCTCCAGAAGTTTTATTTGAATCATTCTCGACGATAATTTTAAACTGTGAGTTATTTTCAAAATCTTTTACATTATAAGTTTCAGTTTTCCCTTCACTTTTATCCATAATTTTTACATTTAGAAAGGAAACTCTTCCCGAACCTCGCGAGCCACTGCCCCCTAAATAAGATTCTTCAATTAATTTTAATCCTTCTTTAATAAGCTCAAGCATGGTAGCTTTATCATCAATATCAAATATTTGCAAGGCTATTTCAAAAGCAAAACTAAATCCCGCCGGAACCCGCTCCATAGTTCTTAAATTATTTGAAGTCCCGGTATTTCTATTAATTATATTCTCCATTTTTTCTTCAAAACAAGGCAATCCTTTTTCTTTTTGTGCATTAAATTTCGTTCTCGCCTCATCGGTAAAAAAAGCATCTCGAAATAAAATTCTAGTCGGACCTTGGTTATGAGCTAAATTCATATGAGAACCAAAAATTCTACATATTAAACATCGACCACATTGGCATGGATTAACTTTTTTTGATTCCTCGATTTCTTTTTGACCATTATTTTTAGTTTTCACTCTCAAACCATACTTTTTTTCTAAACAAGATCTCATTTTACCTTTAAACGAAGACCCCGGAATATAGGGCTCTCCCGTTAAAACATTTTTAATTACCGGGTTATCAATTCCTCCGATTTCAATCCCTTGACTAGAACCCCCGATATGCAAACCACTAAGACAATGAATTTCTCCGCTAATAATTATCAAATTATTATATTTCATCTAATAAATCCTCCTCAACAAAATTCATCTTAATTTTCAATAAATTTATCTCATTTTATAAAACTCTTACCTTTCAAGGAATATCCCTCTATTTTTTAGAATTATAATAAGTAAAATATGCCACAACGGCTTCAAAATGAGGGATAAAACCTTTCATAAAAGTATCGTAATCTTTAATACAACTCATATTAATGCAAATAAATCGATAAAAATCATTCCCCACTTTATTCTTGCCTCTAGCTTCTGCAACAAAAGCGGTTATTTTTTTTATTTCAACTTCTAATTCTTCAAATTCGGCTCCATTTTGAATTTGATTATAAATTCTTTTCGCATGCCCATAAAACTTTCTCAATTGGCCACTTGTCATTTTGTCGCTAATTAATTGGGCAATTAACTTTGCTGTTTTATCAATCAAATCAATATTTAAGATTTTTTTTTCATTGAAATAACCATTTGCTAAATAGTCTTTGGGAAGCTTTAATTTATTTTTTTGACTTTGTTTACAATCATAACATAAATCATAATTATTATTTATTAATTTGCCACATAATCTACATTTTTTCCCCACCTAATCAATCCTCCCGCTTCCTAATTGAATTAATAATATACTTAAAGATAAATCCGCAACTATCAATTAAACTACGTGTCCCTTTTGGCTTTAACTCAAATATATTTTCTTTACACCATTTTTGTAATCCGGGAAAATCTTCCCCACTAGTTTGATAATTTCGAGCTAAATCATAATGTAACAGAGGGAGGTATCTTAATCCTTCCGGTTGATTCTTATCTCGATAATTAAGATACATTTGGTAATAATTCCATAAACGATTTAAAAAACTAGCCTTTGGTTTAAAACTGCTAAGCTTTTTGGCTTCATTTAAAGCTAGTTTGAAAACTTCCCATTTCATCGTTTCTCCAAAAATACATACTTGATCTTGGCTATCGATACTCCCATAGGCGGGTTTTTCTTTAGCAATTCCTAAAAGCCTATTAGCTAAATCTGCCCCATAAGCAATTGGTGTTTTCGTTTTAACTATCCCAATGCCTGCCGAAAGGGTTAAATCAGGATTGGTTCCTGTGAATTTCGCAAAATCATCTCTAATTCGTTCGGCCAAATCAATTATCTGGTTCCAAGGACCGATTATAAATAAATCATCACCCCCAGAATAAACCGTGTAACAATTTCTAAATTCATCCTTTAATAATGTATTAATATGTCCCGCAAAAAACAAGTCGAGCATTCGACTAAAGGTAGTCACTCTCGAAATCGTCCCGTAATTATGTTCACCTTTATTATCATCAATAAAGCCACAAGCAAAAATTGAACCTAGATTATCTACATCCGCCTTTAAATAACCTAGTAAACGATCTCCTTCTGCCTTTTTTCCAATTTCATCAAAAGTTAATGGCTTATCATTTATTTTATCAAAAGGAATATAATTTGCTAAAAAGCGATAAATAGTTGGAGCTTTAGATTCAGCCAACTGATATTCATTAAAATTGATAATTCGCCATGGTTTTTCTGATACATGAGGTTTAAATGAAAAATAATAGTTGTCAATTAAGTAAAAAAGATCTTTTTCTTCATCTTTTTTTATATTTTTATATAAATAAATAGCATCGGAACTAACCAGTTGTTTACCAATATTTCGTTCCCCTGCACAATGGTTGCATAAGGGAATTTCATCATCTTTAGTGATAGAATAAGCCTTTTCACACCCTCGGCAAATATCTAAAGTTTTGTTACCTGCCAATTCTCTAACAAAAATCTCTTCATTCCAGTTTTGAAAACCATTTTGATTCTTTTTTAAAATTTCAGTAAAGGGCTTTGCTTTCTGTTCACCTAATTTTTGACTAGCTCTAGCAACTATCTTATTAAACTCTTTAAAATCAGCTCCTTTAAATTCAACATAGCCAAGATTCAAGCAAATATCTCCGTAAAAACGTTTTAATAATAAATTATCAATATTTCTTTGTAATTCTTCTAATACGCCCTCACATCCAGAAGTATTTGGTAATAAAAGATAAAATTTTCCGCCAGAGCTTATAATGTTATTAACTATTGGTAGATTAAACTCTTCCAAAATAATTTGAGCAATTACTTCAATGAGGATAGTTAAAATAAATGACCTAGCCCTCAAAGTTTTTGCTGCTCCTTGGGAAGTATATTTTAAGCCAGAAAAAAGATAATTCTGAATTCCAGAAAAATCGCCAACCAAAAGACAAAATTTATTATGTGATCTTTCATCTTTAATAATTTTTAAATCATTTAAAGTATCAAAATCTTTATGATAAAGATACATTGCCACAGCAATAGCGGAAGTTGTTTTTAAGTGATCAAAAAGGGAAACATCGGGTATTTTATCATAAAAACAGCTTGAAGCAACCCAAGTATACTTATGCAAAATATTTACTAACTCATTAAAAAAAATTTCGTAATTATTAAATTTATTATTAACTTTATTAAATAAATTATCAAAATCGCCAAATAGCTTGTCATAGCTCTCTTTAGGATTAATAACATCTACTTTAGGAAAATAACTTTCCTTGTCTAATATTAACATTTTTGGTTGATAATAGAAAATTTGGTCTTTATTAATTTTTTCTTGAAATAATTTTATTCTTAAAAAAACCGATGCTGATACTCCAGTTTTATAACTTCTTTTATATCTTAATTGAAAACGATCTCTTTCAGCGGAAGAATAATTATCCGCTCGACTGACAATCAAACAATATGATTTAATGTTTGGCGAAGCAGTCTGAACTAACATCTCATCTGGAAAACCCCCGTAATTTCTTTTAGGTTTATCTTTGGTATTAATTTTTTTAGTACTCATCGCTCTTTCATGATGTCTCATCACTATTTCGATTAATAATTCGTAATCTAAATCATCTATATAATTTTTAAATATTTCTTGGTATTTTTCGATAAAATATTTTGATAATAAAGGATGTTTTCCTTTTAATTGATTATTGCCTTTTTGCAAAAACTTTCCTATGTCATGCAATAAAGCCCCTAATTGAATCGTTCGAAAAACTCTATCACCCTCACCC
>JANQHU010000037.1 GCA_028282485.1 Bacillota bacterium | reverse complement strand
GGAGTTTTGGCAGCAGGTCAACCCCAGGCCGAAATTTATTTTAAAATTCACGAAAAAGGGTTATTTAAGGTGAAGGAAGTTACTCAAAATGGTATTTTTGAGTATACACCACCCCAACCAGTATTAGCAGCAGATTTGTCTTTAGGGGTTAATTGGCGCTGGGAGTCCAAGAATAAAAAAATTAAAGATCAAGGTGTTGTCAAAGCCAAGGAACGAATTAAGGTGCCGGCGGGAAGTTTTGAGACCATCTGCATTCTGAGTAAAGGGGTCGATGCAGCCGGAAATGCCTATACTGATAAGGCTTGGTATGCTAAGAATGTGGGTTTAGTAAAAGAAGAGTTTAATACTGGCAAGGAAAAAATGGTGCAAGAATTGGTGAAATATCAAGTTAATCAGAAGTAACCCTTTGGGAAGTAGGGGCGATTTTTGGTTAGAAATATCTAGCAGTTGCAAATCAGTTATTGACAGGAGACAATAAATGTGGTAAATTTTATAAGTGATTATCTTTAAAATGATCCCAGGGATCATCTTTTTTTCGCTAATTTTTAAATGGTTATTTAAAAATCGGAGTGACAATTATTAACGAAAATTGTCAAACCTGAGAATTATTTAAGACTTTGGAGGGGTAGACATGCGTGAAGGTATTACTTTGGCCTGTACCGAGTGTAAAAATCGGAACTATCGGACTAATAAGAACAAAAAAAATAATCCGGAACGGATTGAGTTAAATAAGTATTGTAAGTTTTGCCGAAAAATGACATCACATAAAGAAACACGGTAAGAGGGGGAAAAAGATGCAACCCGCTAACAAAGAAAAAGTATCAGTTTTAGAAGGAATAAAACGTTCTTACCGTAATATGGCTGCAGAACTAAAAAAAGTTAACTGGCCTAGTCGTCAAGAGCTAATAACTTATACCATAGTGGTAATATTTACCGTATTTGCGGTTTCTGCCATAATCACTGTTTGGGATATTCTATTAGCACAGCTTTTTAAAGTATTAGGATTTTATCGGTAGCGAGGAGAATACTTGATGGAAAAGAATTGGTATGTCATTCATACCTATTCCGGTTATGAAAATAAAGTTAAAGCTAATCTGGAACGTAGAGTTGAATCCATGGCTATGGAAGACCATATTTTCCGGATTATTGTACCCACTGAAGAAGAATTAGAGCTAAGGGATGGCAAAAGAAAAGTTATTAAAAAGAAAATCTATCCCGGCTACGTAATGGTTGAAATGATCTTAACTGATGATTCTTGGTATGTGGTACGAAATACCCCGGGGGTTACTGGATTTGTCGGTTCCGGTTCTAAACCGGTTCCTTTGCACGAAAAAGAAACCAAGTTATTACTACACCAAATGGGCATTGATGAACCGCGAGCGAAAATTGATTTTGAAGTGGGAGAGAATATTAAAGTAATTCGCGGTCCCTTTGAGAATTTTTCCGGAGTTATCGAAGAGATTAATCCGGAAAAAGGAAAAATTAAAGTTAAAGTATCAATGTTTGGGCGGGAGACGCCGGTGGAACTTGATTATTATCAGATTGAAAAATTATAAGTTAGCGCTATAATTACTTTCGAAGGAGGTGAGAATGATGGCTAAAAAAATTAACGCGGTAGTTAAATTGCAGATTGCTGCGGGGAAAGCAACTCCGGCTCCTCCGGTAGGTACTTGTTTGGGACCTCATGGGGTAAATATTATGGAGTTTTGTAAGAGCTTTAATGAAAAGACGGCTAATCAAGCAGGGATGATTATTCCGGTAGTGATTAGTATCTATGAAGATCGTTCTTTTACTCTTGTTTTAAAAACACCTCCGGTACCAGTATTATTAAAAAAGGCTTTAAATATTGAAAAGGGTTCCGGAGTACCTAATAAAGATAAAGTAGGGAAGATTTCCCAAGAGAAAGTCAGAGAAATTGCGGAAATCAAAATGAAAGATTTAAATGTAAATACCATTGAAGCTGCCGAAACCATGGTCATTGGCACGGCTAAAAGTATGGGAATTACCGTAGAAGCTTAATGCTTTTTAAAAGTGGGAGAAAATATTTCGTGATCACCACTAAGGAGGAATAACTAAGAAATGGCTAAAAAGAGTAAACGTTATCTGGAAGCTCTAAAATTGGTTGAAAAAGCCAAGCTTTATGAGCCTAAAGAAGGATTAGCAGTAGTCAAGAGTTTTCCGCAAGGGAAATTCGATGAAACAGTTGAGATTGCGATTCGTTTGGGAGTTGATCCCCGGCATTCGGATCAACAAGTTCGAGGCGCGGTTTCCTTACCCCACGGGACAGGACGAACCGTGAAAGTGGTCGTTTTTGCTAAAGGAGAGAAAGCTAAAGAAGCCCAGGAAGCTGGAGCCGACCGGGTTGGGGACCAAGATTTAATTGAAGAAATTCAAAAAGGTTGGACCGATTTTGATGTCGCCGTAGCTACTCCGGACATGATGGGTTCGGTTGGTAAATTAGGTAAGATCCTAGGCCCCAAAGGCTTAATGCCTAATCCAAAGACCGGAACAGTGACCACGGATGTTGCCAAAGCGGTTAAAGAGATTAAAGCCGGTAAAGTAGAGTACCGGGTTGATAAAACTGGAATTGTCCATGTTCCTATCGGGAAAGTATCTTTTGAGGTTAATAAGTTACTTGGTAATCTCAAGGCATTAATTGATGTGATTGTGAAAGCCAAACCAGCCTCTGCCAAAGGGACTTATATTAAGAGTGTCGTACTTTCGGCTACCATGAGTCCTGGAGTTAAGGTTTCACCACAACTTGCCCAGCAGATTAGTGCTCACGATCATTAAGAGGAGCATTTAATATAAGTTAGGATTTAGTTAATTTTATATTT
>JANQHU010000022.1 GCA_028282485.1 Bacillota bacterium | reverse complement strand
CGTCTTTAATAATATTAATCATCGTGATAACTGTATTTATTACAATAAGCAGTTAATTGCCAAGGATAAAGAAATGATGGAAGCCAAAAATAATGAGTTAAATGAAGCGATTATTAAGATCGATACTCTCAGCCAGGAGCGCATGGATAAAGCTAATGAATTAAAGATGAGAGTTGAAGAAATAACTAGTTCCATTCATGAGGTCTCGGTAATCTCGGAAGAGACTGCTAAAGAAGTAGAGAGGATTTCCAAAGAAATTCATGATGTCTTAGGAACTACCAACTGGTTACGTAGTAACGTCACCACTATTAAGAGTAATCTCAGCTATTTTGTGGAAGCAACTACCGAAATTGTTTCGATTTCTCGAACCACCAATCTGTTAGCTTTAAACGCTTCCATGGAAGCAGCCCGGGCCGGAGAAAAAGGCAAAGGCTTTTCGGTGGTCTCCAAGGAAGTGAAAGAGTTAGCGGAATTATCCAAACAAGTAGCCGAATCAACTCAGTCCGGTGAAGTACAAATGATGCAAATCGTCTCCCAGGCTTTAAGAGTTTCCGATGATTTAGAAAAAAAGATGAATTTTATTAATGATTCCATTGCCAATATTTCCGCAACTATTCAAGAAGTGACTGCCAAAGGCCAAGAGGTGGCTAGTACCGCGATTAGTATGGTTGCCGAGTATAATAATGAAGAAAAAACCGAAAATATTGATCAATTATCAGAAGAAGATAATACTGGCTATAAGGAATTACACTAGCGAGAAAATGCGAGTTTTTCAAAAAGGGGATCCAAGAAAACTGTTTGCGGCAGTTCGTTGCTACCTAAATAATTAATCTCGGAAATTATTAAGGGTAAATAAAGGATGCCAGTATTTACAATTTTAATATTTATCGTCGGTGCGACATTTTTATAAAGTTCCGCAGCATGACGGTAAAAGCTCTGCCAATCAGCCGCAGGGCTTTTTTCGTTCACCGAATAATACTCTTCTAAAGCTTTGATTTCCTCTAAAAAGCGTTTTTGGGCTGCTTCGGCCCAGCTCCGATCATTATGAAAAAGGCGCCATTTTAAATGGTTTAACAGGGCCCCAAAACCATCCCGATAGGAAATAGTTCGTTTCGCTAGATTAAGTTTTTGGTTTTGTAGATCCCGGATCTTATCCCGAACTGCAGGGATTAAACTAGTAACGATTCGACCTGTTACCAGATTAATACTGAGACTATGCAGGTAATCTTCTTTTTGATCGCTCTTTTGGGTTACTAAAAAGTTGACCATTAAATGAGGCAAAAATTGTAGTGCAGAGGTTTTGAGGTTGAAAGCACTGGTTTGCCCGGATTGCCTCAAAAGGTTTTTAAGTTCAAAGGCATGTTTTTCGGGGATGAAGTGATAATCATAAAAGCCTTTGGCAACCAGGCCCCGTTTTTGGACTCCCTCAATTAACCACTGGAGGCGAAAACTATCTTTAGTGACTAATTCGGCCCCGGGATATTTACTGAGGTACTCGGGCTGGCAAACCATTTGCAGATTTAAAACCTCATTG
>JANQHU010000452.1 GCA_028282485.1 Bacillota bacterium | reverse complement strand
GGCTAAATGGCCGTAATGGCCATTAATGTTTTTAAAGTGATCAATGTCAATCATTACGAGAGTAAGGGGTTTTTTGGTTTTAAAAAAAGTTTCGATGGCTAGTTGTAATTGGTTGTGAAAATGCATATGGGTGTTTAAGCCCGTTAATCCGTCAGTGGTGGCCAGCTTTTGCAGCTCGGTAAACTTAAAAGAGAGGGAGATGGCCATACTGGAAATAATGCTAAAAAAACCAATAGCTAGAAGACTGGTATCGCCCAAGCTTTTAAAACGGTAGAGACCGATACTGTTAATTAAAATATCATTTAAGGAAAAGATGGCGAAGATAAAAGCCCCCAGGGCAATTATCAGAGCACTAGTTGATAAATCTGATTGCCGCAATACTTCTTTAATGATTTTAACGGTAAAATAAATGATTTCGATAATCATAAAGTAGTTAAATAATTTTAAAATGAGAAAACTTAAGGGTAAATCCGCTGGTATTTCGGCGATGATAAAACTAAAAATAAGAATATTGGTGAGTTTAGTGAAAAAAGTTTTTTCCCAGTTGAAAAACTGATAAAAGTATTTTAAGCAAAAATAGGGAATCAGAAAAAGGGTTAGGGTCTCAATTTTTTTAATTAAGAGAAAATTATCAATTAGTTCAAAGCGAATTTGAGTCCGCATTAAGCCATAAATGCCAATGATGATACAAGACCAAAAGTACCATAAATATTCATTGGAACTGGGTCGGCGAAAATAAAGGGGTAAATGGTAAAAACCGATGAAAATACAGATTAAGGCAAATACTATTTTAATTAATTCTTCTAAGTAGTAATTATTGCGGAGTGTGTCGTAGTTCATCAGGGCGGTTTGCCCGGCAAAGATGCCCCCGCCGTAGTTGTTGTAAGGGGCATGCCAGACTTTAATCGCAATCACATTTTTACCAGTAAAGTTAATAAATTCACTGGGAAGATAATAGATGCGTTGTTTCCCGAATAAGGAATTATTCCTAGGAGGAAAGACTCCGGTCTTACCGATTAGTTTACCATTTAAATAGGTTTCATCAGAATCGTTAATGATGCCCAGGTTGATCCCGATGGGTTGATAATAATTAGGGGCATTGAGGTGAAAGGTATAACGATACCAACCAATCCTTGTTTGGGAATGCCCTTGTTTTTCCCAAGCCAAGGGGACCTGAATTTTTTGCCAATTCTGATCATCGTGATTAGGATTTTTCCACTGGGGGTTATCACCGACATGGAACTGCCAGGAGCCGTCTAAAGAAATAGGAGTACTAAAATCTATTAATTGTAGTTGGAGCGGCTCGCCGAAAGTAGTGTTGGTAGATAATACAAAGAAAAATAATATAAAGCTTAGCAATTGGAGAAAGGATTTTAAGTATTGGGGGCAAAATAAATTAAATAAAATTATCATCACAAGGCTCCACATTAGGTTACTTAAAATGAAATAGCTTACAGGCTAATCCTTCAGAAATATTTTTGGTAAATTATTACTGGATTTGCAGAATATTTTTATATAGTTATTATAGTGCCAAGCAGGAACGGTTGCAAGTAATTTATTCCTAAAAGTTTCAAAAAATTTTTATTTTTAAGACAGGAGTATTGCCCGAAATGAAAAAAAAATTAATATTGATTAAAAATGCAATTTTTTTAATTCTCATTTTAAGTATTTATGCCCCTTTTGGTTTTTCCAATAATGAGGTTGCCTTAAATCTGGATACAGATAATTTAGGAAAGTGGGGTTACATTAATACTAAAGGAGATTTTGCCATTCCCCTGCAATACGACTCGGCCGGAGTTTTTAGCCAGGGGTTAGCTCCGGTAAAACCTAAGGGTTCCAAATATTGGGGTTATATTAATACTAAAGGCGAGATGGTCATTAAACCCCGCTTTTTGGATGCTCGCAATTTTTCCGAAGGATTAGCCGCGGTGATGTTGCCGGATAGTTATGGTAAATATGCCTATATCAATCCTAAGGGGCAAGTGAAGATTAAACCTATATACTATTATCCTTCTCTTTTTTCGGAAGGATTAGCCGCGGTCAGAATCGGAAGTAAGTGGGGTTATATGAATAAGACCGGCCGCATTGTGATTAATCCCCGCTTTGACGCCGCCCGCAAGTTTCAAAACGAGATGGCTCCGGTGAAAATCGGAGACAAATGGGGGTATATTGATTATGGCGGGCAGCTGATTATTAATACCCAGTTTGATGTGTTTTTTGATTATTCCGATGACTTATCAGTAGTCAAAGTAGGGGAAAAGTACGGTTATATCGATTTGAGCTCCCAGATAGCCATCAAACCCCGTTTTGAAGAGGCAAACCGTTTTGTAAACGGATTGGCGGCAGTTAAGTATGAGGGTAAGTGGGGCTTTATTAATCGTCAGGGTAAAATGATTATTGAACCTCTATTTGACGGAACTTTGTATTTCAGTGATGGCCTAGCTCCCGTAACTATGTGGGGAGTATTTTTGCAGTATTAATCAAGTATAAATTAAAAATAATTATTTATCTTTTTTTGTTGACTATAAATATTGAGTATGATATTCTCTTGTTAAGAATTAATTAAGAAAAGTGACTTTTCTGCTAGCTTAATTACTAACAGGGAATATTTTTTTGGGAGTGAGTAATTTTGTATAGTCAAAGTTTACCTGCGCCTAATGGTGCAGGTGTTGGTAAAAAAGTTGATGTAAAAAAAGGTAACCCACAAATGATGCCGGGTCATGGTGTTCAACAACGTAGAGAAAATGAACCAAAATATCAACTTCCAAAACAATTGAGTACTGATCAATTATGTATAGGGGGGAATTCTGGCGTGAACACTTCGGGTGTTTTAACGGCCACGTCACCCCAGTCTCCACTAGTTTTAGCACCTCAAGTGGAAAATTTAGTTCAAACATATTCAGATGAAGAGTTAAATAAGATTCATCGGGAATTATCGCAAAAAACCCCTTCGATAATCTTAGCCGATAAAATTGGCGAAGCTGCCCAAGAATTACGTGCTTATGAGTCCCCAAGTGGAATGCCGTTTAATGCCGAACTATATAATCGCTTAACAAAACCGGAAAAGGGAGCCGGGCAACTCTCTAGGCCACAGCAGGATTACCTGGACGTTTTAGCCAAGGACCTAGCCTTTGTTGATGGTTGTATCCGTTCTGTTCGGAATGTAGGGGAGAAGGCGCAAAATTTTGTCCAAGGAAAAGGACTTGCGTCTCAGAAAGTAAATATGGTATTAATTGATGATTTTACGGCGAAGGAAAAAGTGGGTCCAATCCGTGTTCCTCATGGTGAGTTAGTAAAAATGTTTCTGGGAGATCAAGCTCAAATTGAACAAATAAATATTGCCGAAAAAAATTCTCCTGAAATTGGGCCGGAGGTTATTCTCAAGTCTCTGCAAAAGGTAATTCAAGATGTGGAATCTGGAAAACGAGTAGACTTAGTATCCATGTCCCTCGGCGCTTCAGTTAATACTTTGAAATTGATGCATGAGTTGTTTGGCAATTATCTTAAAGAAAAGGGATCAGATGTAGAAATTGAGAAAGCCAAAAGCTATTTTTCCGATTACGCCCTGGCCCTGATTACCAAGAACCCCACTAAAGATCTTCCGTTGCAACAAGAATGCACTGAGTTTATGGAATACATCCAGCAACCGGAGGGCCGTCAGAAGTTGATAGAGGCGGAACGAAAAAGAATGAATGAGAAATTGGCTCCGGACAGAATAGAACTACAAATACTGGATTGCCTGAGTCAGTTACAAAAAAAAGGGGTGGAAGTAGTTGTTTCCGGGGGAAATGATGGCCCTTTTCGTACCAATTATATGGGGATGAGTAAGGGGATTCATGAGGTGGGAGCCAAGTCCTTAAGTGGCGAAATGGCCCCTTTTTCTTCCCGGATAGTTACCCATAGTGCCCAAGGGGAATTTCCTATCAAACCAAAAAGGGATATTAATAATAAATTGTTAGAGATGATCTTTGGCTCCCGAGTGATTGGTTATGATGTTACTGGTGATGGGAAGGTTGATCATCGGAGGAATTTAGCGGATATAGTTAGAGACCCTCAAGACAAAGAATTCTCCCGGGGAGAATACACGATCAAAGGTACTTCATTTTCGGTACCGGATTACTGTAAAAAAGAATTAATTCCCCAAATATTACAAAAAATGCAGCATAAAAATCCGCAAGGGTTAAACTTAGTTTTAAATGCCTTTCAAGAAATTGCCCGTGGCTTTTCCAAAGCCCAAACGGAAAAGACTCAAGAAAGCGGAAGCGTAGCTGCTTTGAAGCCAAAGAAGGAAACCCCGATGAAACTAGATTCGGTAGCTAGCGGGGGTAAAGTTATTGTGATTGACGATCTCCTGCAGCAAAGGGAAAATGGGGAGACCCATGGTGAGAGTGTGGTTAAGTGCTTGCCCAATGCGGCGGTTGAAGTCTTAAACATTGCCGGCTTAAAAGCGGAAGGGCCTACCGATAGTCGTACGGTCCAGGCTTTAGATGAGGCGATCAAACAGAAAGAAGCCGGTGAGGATATTAGAGTGGTCAACATGTCCTTTGGTGGCTATATGGATTTAGAAAAAAGCTATCTGCCGAAAAAGTTTGTGGAGTGGTTAGCAAAGAATAATCCTGCGTTGATCGGTAAAGATGGCGAAGGCAAAAATCTGATTAAAGATGAAAAAAGGGCTATGCTGGGCTTTTTGGATTATGCGGCGCGTAAAAAAGGCGGTTTGAAGCCGAAAAGTGATAATCCTTATAAAAATGAAATTAAAAATTTTGTGCAGTATATGCAAAATGAAGGGCGCAAAGAGTTAATTAAGGAGCAGCGACAGGCGCTTCGGGAAAAAGCCCAAGCTGATCCCCATTGGAAAGAGATCCAGAATGCTTACGAGCGGATCGATAAACTTACTAAGCTGGGAGTCAAAGTTGTGGTAGCCGGAGAGAATCACGGGCCTTGGCAGGCTAACCTCTTAGGATTAGCAAATGATGATGTTATTTGTGTGGGGGCCTTGGCGGCTGAAAAAAACAAATCCGGTCAATTTAAACCCCGCCCAGATTCTTCTTTAATGGTAAATCGTTTTTGTCAGGCTCCAAATGGGGGGACAACATCTTTTGCCGCACCCTCTTATGCTAATAAGGAGCTTTTGAAAAGTAGCTAAGGCTCTTTTATAAGTTTAGGTAATTTATTAATTAAAGCAGTTGTTTGTTTAGTAGTTATTCTGACTAAAACAGCTGCTTTTTTTAGTTTATCTATGCGGAGAAGAGAATGTTAGTGAAGTTTTTGAGGAAGGGGAGGAAAAGGGCCTTTCATCGCGAACTTTAAAAAATGCCAAAATGCCATTAACAGAAGACTTTGATTTTTTACTTAAAATATATTATTTTTTTAATATTACCCAGAAGGCTAAGGAGGAACCAAAATGGAGTTATCGGTAAATGCCAAGGCAGTATTAGAGAAACGTTATTTAAAAAAAGAAGCAGGTCGGATTGGGGAAACTCCGGAAGAGTTATTCCGCCGAGTAGCTGCCAGCATTGCCCAGGTTGAGCAGTCGGCTTTTGGGGCTAGCGAAGCCGAAGTACGTGAGCTAACCAAGACTTTTTATGAATTGATGGTGACCAAGCGATTTATGCCCAATTCCCCGACTTTGATGAATGCCGGCCGAGAGCTGGGCCAACTCTCGGCTTGTTTTGTTTTACCTATTGACGATTCCATGGAGAGTATTTTTGAAACTCTCAAGTTAGCGGCTTTAATTCATAAAAGTGGTGGGGGGACAGGCTTTGATTTTTCGAAAATCCGTCCCCAAAATGACCAGGTGGGCAGCACCGGTGGGGTAGCCAGTGGCCCGTTATCCTTTTTGAAGGTTTATAATGCCAGTACGGAAGCAGTAAAGCAAGGGGGCACCAGACGAGGGGCCAATATGGGTATCTTGCGGGTGGATCATCCTGATATTCTGGAGTTTATCGAAGCTAAGCGAAACCGGAGCCAAATCGCCAATTTTAATCTCTCCATCGCCTTGACCGACGCTTTTATGACGGCCTTAGAAAAAGGCGAGGATTATATCCTGATTAATCCCCATACCAAACAGCCAGCGGGCAAACTGGCAGCTCGCGAAGTTTATAAGAAGATTGTTTTGTCGGCCTGGGAAAGTGGTGAACCAGGGGTGATTTTTATTGATCGGATGAATGAAACTAATCCCACCCCCCAAATTGGAGCCATTGAGAGTACCAACCCTTGTGGAGAACAACCTTTACTCCCTTATGAATCCTGTAATCTCGGCTCCATAAATTTAGCCCAAATGGTATCCGAAGAAGCGGGCAAGCAACCGGAGATTGACTGGGCTTTATTACAGCAAACCGTCTTTGAGGCAGTCCGTTTTTTAGATGATGTGATTGAAGTCAACCGTTTTCCCATTGCCAAAATTGAAGAGACTACCAAAGCCAACCGAAAAATTGGTTTGGGCGTAATGGGGTGGGCGGATTTATTAATCAAAATGCGGATTTCCTACCGCTCCGAAACGGCCATTACTTTAGCTAAAAATGTGATGGGCTTTATTGATGAAAAATCGAAACAGGCTTCCGTGGAGTTAGGCAAACTTCGGGGGGCTTTTGCCAATTTTCCTGGTAGTATTTATGATAAAGGTCAGCCTATTCAACTGAGAAATGCCACTACTACCACTATTGCTCCGACGGGGACAATTAGTATTATTTGTGATACCAGCGGGGGAATCGAACCGATCTTTAGCCTGGCTTATACCCGACAAATTATGGATAACCAACGGTTAATCGAGGTTAATCAAACTTTTGAAACCTTAGCTAAGCAAGAGGGTTTTTATAGTAAAGCCTTATTAGAGAAGGTGGCCGAAACTGGGAGTGTCAAAGATATTGCCGAAATTCCTACGGAATTAAAAGAAGTTCTCTTAACGGCCCACGAGATTGAACCCCAGTGGCATATTCGCATGCAAGCGGCTTTTCAAAAACATGTGGATAATGCGGTTTCCAAAACCATTAATTTTTCGAAAGAGGCTACTCCCGACCAAGTGGCGGAAAGTTATCTTTTGGCCTACAAACTGGGTTGTAAAGGGCTGACGGTCTATCGGGACGGAAGTATTGAAAATCAACCCATGCAAAAAGGAGTCACCGCTCCGGGTGCCGAAACCGTTCCAAAAGAGCCGCCCATTTCACTGGAAGCGAAGCCTACCACTGGCTCTGGCTGTGGTCAATGGGGAAAGATTATCCCCATCAAAAGGCCCAAGAGTTTAACTGGGATTACCGATTTTCGCCAGACTCCGGAAGGAAATCTCTACCTAACCCTTAATTTTCACGATGAGAATCCCTTTGAGCTTTTTGCCCAGATTGGCAAAGCCGGGAGTGATATTGCGGCCTTTACAGAGGCTTTAGCCCGTTTGATCTCCTTAGCGTTTCGTTCTGGGGTTAATCCGGAAGTTATTGCCGAAGAATTAATGGGAATTGGAGGGAGCCGTTTTGTGGGTTTTGGCCCCAATCGAGTGCGCTCGGTTCCGGATGCCATCGGGCAGTTTCTCAGTGATTATATTCATCAATCCCCTAAGCCGGAACTGCCTTTAGAGACCCACGCAGACCAGTTGGAATTGGAACTAAATAACACTCAAAACGTTTTAAATAATGACTTAAATCAACAGCAAAAGACTAACAATAAAATTAGATTTAATCTCTGCCCCCTGTGCGGCATGTATACCTTTGCTTATTATGAGGGGTGTGCCAAATGTATTGCCTGTGGGCATTCGGAGTGTTAAAAAAGGAGGTCGGGTAACTTAAATGGGCAAGCAAGATCAACGAGGAAATAAAGTAGTGATTATCGGAGCCGGCTTGGTAGGCTCAACTTTTGCGTATAGTTTAATGATTAATGGAGTGGTTTCTGAAATTGCGATTATTGATGTTAATCAGGAGCGGTTAGCTGGGGAAGTAATGGATCTAAATCACGGGATTTCCTTTGTGCGGCCGGTGCAAGTGAAAGCTGGTGATTATACTGATTGCGCTGATGCGGACATTATCGTAATTGCGGCGGGAGCCAATCAGAAACCAGGGGAAACTAGAATTGATTTGCTGAATCGTAATGTGGCCATCTTTCAACAGATTATAGACCAAATTAAAGCTGTGGGCACTGAGGCGATTCTGCTCATTGCTACTAATCCGGTGGATATTATGACCTATGTGACTTTGCAATTAAGTGGTTTTCCTAGTTTCCGGGTGATTGGTTCCGGAACGGTGCTGGACAGTTCCCGGTTCCGTTATTTAATTAGTAAACATTGTCAGGTGGATGTCTCCAATGTCCATGCTTACATTATTGGGGAGCATGGGGATACGGAAGTTCCTGTTTGGAGTCTGGCGAATATTGCTGGCCTACGCATTGATACATATTGCCCCATCTGCCAGAAACAATGTAATGATTTTCCTAAAGAAGCGATCTTTAATGAAGTTAAAAATTCCGCTTATACGATTATCAAAGGAAAAGGCGCTACTTATTATGCCATTGGGTTAGCTTTAGTGGAGATTGTGGAGAGTATTTTAAGAAATGAGTATTCGGTGCTTGCCGTCTCTTCTTTATTTAAAGGAGAATACGGAATCGAGAATGTCTGCCTGAGTATTCCTTCGGTGGTGAGCCGCCGGGGCGTGGAAAAGAAAGTGATTTTAGATCTGGCTCCGGCAGAATTAGCTGGTTTGCAAAAATCGGCCCAAACTTTAAAGGATTATCAAAGTCAATTAAATTTGGCAGCAATCGCAGCAATTTAAAAAGTAATAATACTAGTTTAGCAGGTGATTAAGAATGGAATATCGACGTTTTGCCATTGGCGATTTATTTACCAATTGTTATTTAGTCTGGTCTGGTTTTGAGGCGGGCGTAATTGATCCCGGAGGTCCCGTTGATGAAGTGATTCGGGTTATTACCGAGCGGAATTTACAATTAAAATGGATTGTAAATACCCATGGTCATGCGGATCATATCTTTGGGAATAAGACCCTACGCCAGTATTATAATGCCGAGCTTTATATTCACACAGCGGATCGGGAGATGCTCTTGTCCCCGGCCAAAAATTTATCGGCAGTCTTAGGAAAAAGCCTCGTGAGCCTGGATGCCACCGCTACTTTAAAAGACGGGGATCTGCTGGAATTAGGAGACGAACGGTTTTTGATAATCGAGACTCCGGGGCATACTCCCGGAGGGATCTCGCTGTATACTAAAGGAATGCTTTTCTCCGGGGATACCCTTTTTTATGAGAGTATTGGCCGCACGGATCTCCCGGGGGGCAACTATCGCCAATTAGTTACATCCATCAAGGAAAATCTCTTTTCTTTACCGCCGGAAACATTAGTTTTGCCGGGCCATGAAGGATCCACCTCCATTGCCCATGAGATTCAACATAATCCCTATATTCATTAAAAGAGAAATGATAGAAATTAAGGTTGAAAAAATAAAATGCGTTATTTAGTAAACTGTGCTCCTCCTGAAAGAGCAAATATGGAAGCGGCCCTCAAAATTGTTGATCCTCAGGCGGTAGTAACTAAGGATGCGGCGGATTATCAGTTGGAGCTGACGGTTCGAGCCGTATGTTTTATTCGGCTCACTTTAGTTAAAAAAGAGGGTATGGAGCATTGGGAGCAGCAGGATCAGGAGATTAATGATCCCCGTTATCATAGGGCGGATCGGCACCAACGGCATAAGGAATTAATTCGCCGGGGAGTAATTAAGCTGTTAGGCCCAGAATTAAACCGCTGGCCGGTGTGGGGGATTTTAAGTGGGGTTCGGCCCATGAAGATCTACCATTATCTGCGGGCCAAAGGCTTTACTAAGGAGGAAATCAGGCAGCGGCTCAGCTC
>JANQHU010000444.1 GCA_028282485.1 Bacillota bacterium | reverse complement strand
ATAAAATTGGGTTGGATACCTGGTGCAATCAATATTGGCATTGTTGAATATAACCCGGCGAGCGGAGCCTAAATAGATTCCATAACTGGTGCATTTATCTATATAAAGGTCATTAAAGGTTAAATTAATTGAAGAACCAATCGTTTTATAATTTATATAAATTGCATGCTTGGCTCCCACAAAACGGCACCGACTCCAAGTACTCTGCCACAATATATCTTTTGCAAAAATAACATATTCAAAATAATAAGCATGAATATCTTCAAATTCAAGCGTCATTCCGGCTTCATCTTCATTAAAATTCCATAATTTTGAGCCCATAGTATGATCAGAGGGGTGGCACCCATAGTTGTTACGATTCCGGTACCATCATTGCCTCCGGCAACCACAATTGTTACTAAAGCCGCTGCTGCCGAGTCGGCTTCAACTGCTACTTTTACTTGTGCTGCCGTGGCTGTTATTTCCCCGCCACCATTGGCAAGAGTAACATTTATTACATACGGAGTAAGTAGCCCCCTTCCATCCCCCGTTACCGTTATACTACAACTTCCGGTAGGCTCCCCCGGGTCAGTATACTGAATACTAATAAATTTGTTTATGCTTTTGCTGGTAAAAGTCAAATCATTATTAATGCCTGTTAAATCAGTTGTTAAAGTACTCGTAGGACGAGAACCGACAATCATTAAATTTTTCCAAGAACAATATCTAATATTTTGCGGCAAATCAAAAAGAATGGTTCCTTCTTTTTCGAAGTCGATTCTAGTTCCGATAGTTCCGTAACCCTGCATATTTACACTATTTTTATAATTATTAATTGTTTTATTCCATTTGTGATGACCTAATAATTTAATGGTATTAATACCCTGAGCGTTAGTTGCTTCTACGGCCTCCATATAGGCACAACTATCAATTTCGTCACTTAAATCAGCTGCATGAGTAAAAAAAGATTCTGCTTCTGCCAAAGTATAAAAAAAGTCTGATAAAGGATGGTTATTTCCATCACCAATTGCCCCAAAATAACGTACATCATAGAAAAGCTCCGAATGCACTAGTGAAGAGTTTGATTTATAATTAAACTCCTGTTTCCCACTATAACAAAATGTAATATTTGAGCACAGGCCCATTCCAATATTCGTAAAAACACCTAATACTCCTGGATCTGCTTGGATTTTTATTCCTTTATTAATAACACCCGCATCATTACTTTGCCCATAAAAATAAACATCTGCCATATCTATAGCAGATGATATTCGATATATGCCGTTTGCTCCATGAGGAAAAATCAAGTGGTAATTATTTGCTTTGGCATAGTCTCTAGCGGTAATAATCGCCCCAGTATCATCACTTACCCCGTCACCAATCGCTCCAAAATCAAGAACATTTGCACCTAGAATATTTGGAGTATACCACATTTTAATGCCTCCCTTTTATCATTTATTTTTAATGCGCACCCTTAGAACGGCGTTGAATTGTGAATTGAGGGACGCTTCTTCTTTTTGCACATAATTTAACGTCTTAATTCCATAAATAATATCCCATATTCACAGATTATCTTTAAGATTATATTTTTTAAAAACGACAAAAAAATTAGTACTTTTTTATTTAGTACTAATTTTTGTAAAATTACTATTTTAATTTTTTTATTGCATTTTTTCGTCTTTCAACTAAATATCTCTATGTTATTTTTGTTAATTTTAATGTAGTAAAAATGTTTTGATATAATCCCTTTTCGCTAGATAATTTAAACCCTTCTTTAGCTAATTTTATGACTCCTGATAAGGACATATCTCCTAGATAATGACTAATTCTTTTAAAGGTATAGCCACAAAAAACTCTCATTGCATAAACCGCAAGAGCCCTTAAAGCTGTCTTTTCTCGATTATATTTAACTTTTATGTTTTCCGGTGATTCTTCGCCTATTAATTTACATATTTTTTCTATTATCATTTCCGGGTTAAAAGTTCTTTCCACCACTCTCTTTTCACTTCGATATGCATTTTCTGTATAAGCATTAGAAATTTCACTATCTAATTCGGTCATTATCCCACTATTAGTCATCATTTTCGTAAAATAATAACATTTTTTTACTGCATTCTTTGGATCGACAGAAAATAATTTTAAAATATAATTTTTATCTACTATACCTTCTACATCTTGTCTTTTCCCAACATAAATTCCGTATGAAGAATACGGATAATCTTCCTCCCGGCCCCGGTATTTTTCATAAATTTTCGGGTTATTATGAATATATGCTGCTAACGTTAACCCATAGGCATCATTTGTAACAATGGTGCTCGCAAATCTTCCTTGAAATAAATGACCCCGTCTTTGATAACGACGATTAAAATAACTCACATAAGCATTATTTAAACAATGCATAAATTTAGAAATATCAAAGCCTTGCGGATTAATAAAAAGATGAACATGATTATCCATCAAACAATAAGCATAAATACTACATTGATGCATTAGGGTATATTTTTTTAATAAAGTTAAATAGTAACTTTTATCTTCATCACTTTGAAATAAATTAATTTCACTAATACTTCGACTCATAATATGATAAAAAGCTTCATTAAATTTTTTTCTAGCTGTGCGGGGCATGCTATTCACCTCAAAAAAATTATATCATACCAAACTCTTGTTTGTCAAACTCGTGTTCTGTTTTATGTAAAATGTAAAGAAATGTCCTTATCTATGAAAGGCCTCACTCAACAAGCTCTAGCCGATCTTAGCGGGGTAAAACAACCTTTTATAGCTAGGTTGGAAAAAGGCGATACCGATCCTCAAATTACTAGTTTGCTAAAAATATTAAAACCCTTAGATTATACCTTGGCCATTGTCCCGGATTCTCAGGCCGGAGTTGAGAACGGGCATATTTAATCTCTTATACAAAAAACCCGCATTTAGCGGGTTTTTTTATTTATCAAACTAGCTTTTTGAATTAAATAATAAACTTTAAATTGGTGGAGGCGGGGGGAGTCGAACCCCCGTCCGAAAAGGTAATTACAAAAGCATCTCCGGGTGCAGACTATATTTTAAATTCGCCATTTAGTCGCATATAGTCACTGCTACTAGATAACTATCTCGATATTCTTGGCATTAATCTCCGAGAATTGACCAATACGCATCCTGGTTTAATCGACGCCCGCCCTGTTCTCCCAGGCTAAAAACAGTTTGGACGGCTACTATTATTAAGCAGCTAATGCAAAATCATTTTTGGCACTTATAGTGCTTGCTGCAGTTTAACGAGGCCACAGCACCTCGACCCGCTTCTTTTGTACCTACTCTCCCCGTCGAAACCGGTCGCCCCCTTGTTTAATGAAATTAACAGAAAAATTTCCTAAAAATATTTAATTAGTATCTCTGCTTGTTACGTAAGGCTCTTTCAATCTCTCGTGAGGCATCGCGTTTGGCAATATCTTCACGTTTATCGTAAAGTTTTTTTCCTTTGGCTAACCCAACTTCGATTTTAATTCGGCCTTTTTCGTTTAAATATATTTGCAAAGGTACTAAAGTAAAACCCTTTTCTCTGGTTTTGCTATGCAAACGCTGAATTTCTTCCGCATGCATCAATAACTTGCGGGTTCGTAGTGGTTCATGATTAAAACGATTGCCAAAGTCGTAAGGGCTAATGTGGCAGTTATGCAAAAAAAGTTCCCCGTTGTTAATCATGGCAAAACTATCGGCTAAGTTTCCTCTTCCCTGGCGGAGGGATTTAACCTCGGTTCCAGTTAAGACGATTCCCGCCTCGTAAGCCTCTTCTATAAAATATTCGTGTCTGGCCCGCCGATTAACCGCAATAGTTTTGGATGCTTTCTTCGGCAATCTTAATCCCTCATTTTTGTCACATAAATAAAACCCAAATTATTTAAAATTGTTTATCAATAAAATTATAGCATGAATTTGTCGATTGTCAATCTTTAAAAACTTAGCAATTCTTAACTAATTCATATGAATCCCGGGCAATTAATAATTCTTCATTAGTGGGGACCACCATTACAATAGTTTGGGAATTAGGTTTGCTAATGACCGCTTCCTTGCCGCGCAATCCTTCATTAGCTTCATAATCAAAATCAATGCCCAAATGAGCAATTTGTTTGCAGACATCCTCCCTGATTAAGGCATCGTTTTCGCCAATTCCGGCGGTAAAAATTAATAAATCCAATCCTCCTAAGACAGCCGTATAAGCCCCCACGTATTTGACTAAGCGGTGAATTAACATCCCGTAGACATCTTCTGCTCTTTTATTGCCTTCTCTTCTTGCTTTTTGAATATCCCGCATATCACTCATTCCGGTCATTCCTAAAAGGCCGCTATTCTTATTTAAAATGTTATCAATCTCAACTGGAGTTTTATTTAAGTTATTTTGTAAGAATGGTAAGATGGCCGGATCAAGATCACCACACCGAGTGCCCATAATTACCCCTTCTAAGGGGGTAAATCCCATGGAGGTATCAACTACTTTACCATCTTTAATGGCGCTAATACTACTCCCATTTCCTAAATGTAAAGTAATTATTTTTAGTTCATTAAAAGGCTTGCCTAAGGTTTTTGCAGCTCGCTTGGAAACATAACGGTGGGAAGTGCCGTGAAACCCGTAGCGCCGAATGCGATACTTTTCGTAATATTCGTAAGGTAGGGCATAAAGAAAAGATTTCCGAGGCATGGTCTGATGAAAAGCAGTATCAAATACGGCAATTTGTGGTGTATTGGGCATCAATTCCTTGCAAGCTTTAATTCCCATAATATTGGGCGGCATGTGTAAAGGAGCCAACTCTTTTAAGCTTTCTATATCAATCAATTCCTGCTCGGTGATAATAACTGCTTCAGAAAAAATTTCACCACCGTGGACAACCCGATGTCCCACTGCTTTAATTTCATCTAAAGATTTTAAAACTCCTTTGTTAGGATCAGTTAAAAAGTTAAGTACGGATTTTAAAGCTTCATTATGAGTGTCAATCTTTTGTTGGGTTTGTATACTGTCTTCTGCAATTTTATGGTTAATAACCGCCTCGCCATTAACATTACCAATCCGCTCAACATTCCCAGCAGCTAACACCGATTCATTCTCCATGTGATATAGTTTGTACTTCAATGAAGAACTGCCACTGTTTAGTACTAAAATAAGCATTACTAATTCCCTCCTGTAATAATCTCTTCAATTATTAATTATTTATAAAATTAAGATTTATTTGAACTAATTTCAAAAAATCCCAAAAATTAAGCTTAGTTTTTCTCATTAAAATTGATGCAACCTTAATTATTATATTCCTCTCGCATAATTAATGCAACCATATTTAGTAAATATTATGTTATAATTATGTTAAAAATATTCTTTTAAACAATAAATTGCAAAAAATAATATAGCAGCCGGAAAAAAGGTTAACCGACTGCTTTAAATAGCTATTATCCAAAAAACCAAGCTCTACCCTCATGATTACATGATAAAAACTTTTTTAAAGGCCACCGCCACCACGAATCCGAAATCTTTTAATAGTACCTAAAATATTATCGGTCATCGTCACTATTTTACTAGATAAACTAGCTAAATTGACCATCGTGATTCTTTGGGATTCCGTTGCTGTCGCCGTTTGATTAGCCCCGGTCACATTCTGTTTCGAGATTGCGGCTACTGATTGCATGGTACTGCTCATTTCCTGGCTACTGGCAGCTTGTTCTTCCGAAGCGGCAGCAATCTCATGAATGGTATTCATGGTTTGTTTTACGGAGTCGGTAATTTCATTAAATGCAGATTTGGCAGAAATGATCAATTGGGTTCCTTCTTCCACCACCACAGTTCCTACTTCCATAGCCTCAACGGCATCTTGAGTCTCTTTCTGGATTTCATTAATCATTTCAACAATCTGAATTGCTGATTTTGTTGATTGTTCTGCCAAAGCCCGTACTTCATCCGCGACCACGGAAAACCCCCGGCCGTGTTCGCCCGCACGGGCAGCTTCAATGGCCGCATTTAACGCTAACAAATTAGTTTGTCTCGATATGCCCCGAATAACATCAACGATCTTTCCAATTTCTAAAGAACGTCCCCCTAATTTTTTAACTACTTCTGCGGAATCATTAACCGTATCCTTTAATTGAATAACCTTACTTTGCACATCTTGAATTATATTCTCACCAGTTTTAGCTCGTTGGGATGCTTGAGAAGAGAAATTGGCGGCTTTTTGCGCCTCACTAGCCACTTGTTGGGCGATATCAGCCATTTGCTGGGCTGCCAACACTGATAAATGAACATTTTCAAATTGTTCGCCGGTAGCGTTAGAAATCTGTTTCATAGTATTAGTAATGGCTTCAGTAGCTTGATTCACCTGGTCGGCCATCGTCGCTAATTCAACTGATGTCTGCATTAACTGCTCAGAATTATCTATATTTTCCTGAAAATTAGTTCGCAAACTATGCAACATATCATTAAAAGATTCTGCCAGTATTTTAAACTCGTCGTTTTTAGTAAATTCGACTCGCTGATTTAGATCTTTTTCAATAACTCTCCGGGAAATAGTCAGAAACTCATTAATCTTTTTAATAACTAAACTGTCAATAGCAAAATAACCAAGTACTATAAAAGATATCAAAATAACTGAATCCACAATAATTTTTAAAAGAAGATTATCCGTTATAATTAAATCGGAAATTATTACAGTCGCTACTGCAGTAAAAATTATTAACAGCAATTTGGTTTTGAGGCTCTCAATAAAGTTCAATAATGTTCCCTCCTCTTTAAATTCAATATCGGTAATTTATCCTTATTAGTTTAGGATAAAATAATTTTAGAACATCTAATATTATTATCGGACAAATTTATAAAAAAAGGAGGGCTTTTTGCCCTAAATTTTACTTATTAATTCAACAGAAACTAATAATATACCAAAAACAATTGCGATCCACATGGTAACTGTATCAAAAAACTTTTCCATGCCTTTGTTTTTGGAAAAAAACATCTGTCCGCCACCGCCTATTGCCCCTAAACCTTCACCTTTACTAGGTTGTATAATAACAATAACGATGAGTGCTATTGAGACAATCGCTAATAAAACTTGCAGCACCATTTTCACGTGAAAAAACACCCCCTAATAAATAAACCATTGTACAACTAATTATGACTAAATAGACTTTTTGAATCCATTTAGTCATAATCATTTTAGCATATTCAAGGCTTAACTACAAGTTTTTCTTAACGAATTACATTATAAAATGCTTGCAATCCGGGGTAAATCGCGGCATCACCCAATACTTCTTCAATTCTTAATAATTGGTTATACTTGGCAACCCGGTCAGTTCGTGAAGGAGCACCGGTTTTAATCTGCCCGGCATTGGTAGCCACCGCAATGTCTGCAATAGTAGCATCCTCAGTTTCCCCGGAACGATGTGAAATGATCGCAGTATAACCAGCCCGTTTAGCCATCTCAATCGCATCTAAGGTCTCGGTTAAAGTTCCGATCTGGTTGACTTTAATTAAAATTGAGTTGGCATCGCCTAATTTAATTCCTTTACTTAAACGCTCGGTATTAGTGACGAATAAATCATCCCCTACTAATTGCACCTTATCCCCGATCTTTTCGGTCAACAACTTCCAGCCATCCCAATCTTCTTCAGCCATTCCATCTTCAATGGAGATAATGGGATAATTTTTAGCCAAATCAGCCCAAAATTCCACCATTTCAGCCGAAGTCTTCATCATATTTGATTTCCAGAAATAATATTTTCCTTCTTCACCTTTTTTCTTAGCTTCTTCCCATAACTCTGTTGAAGCGGGATCCATGGCGATGCGGATATCATCCCCAGGTTTAAAGCCTGATTTGTTAATTGCTTCCATAATCACATCCAAAGCTTCTTGATTACTTTTTAGATTTGGAGCATAACCACCTTCATCACCAACAGCAGTACCATAACCTTTTCCTTTTAAGACTTTTTTCAGGGCATGAAAGATTTCGGTACCCCAACGTAGACACTCGGAGAAGCTTTCCGCTCCGACAGGCATAATCATAAATTCTTGTAAATCAACGCTATTATCGGCATGCTTTCCACCGTTTAAAATGTTCATCATGGGTACTGGTAATTGTTTGGCATTCACTCCGCCTAAATAACGATATAAAGGAAGACTCAAACTATTCGCGGCTGCTTTGGCTACTGCTAAAGAAACCCCTAAGATGGCGTTTGCCCCTAACTTAGCCTTATTGGGAGTTCCGTCTAACTCAAGCATCATTTTATCAATCGTCGGCTGATCCAAAGCATCCATTCCGATAATTTCCGAAGCAATTTCTTCATTCACATTTTCTACGGCTTTGGAAACCCCTTTGCCTAAATAACGACCTGCATCATCATCCCTTAATTCTACGGCTTCAAAGGCCCCCGTGGAAGCTCCCGAAGGTACTGCTGCTCTTCCAACACTTCCGTCTGCTAGTTCAACTTCCACTTCAACGGTGGGATTACCCCTGGAATCTAAAATCTCGCGAGCATGGATGTCAAGAATTGATGTCATTTTTACTTTCCTCCTAAATTAGTAATTATTTTTTATTTATTTTTTACTACTTACTTATCAATGTTCTACCCGTCATTTCGGCGGGAACTTGGATCCCCAGTAATTCGAGTAGAGTCGGAGCCAAATCAGCTAACATCCCGTCATTACGTAAAGTGACTGCTTCTTTTGCTCCTACTAAAACTACCGGAACCGGACAAGTGGTGTGAGCTGTATAAGGTTCCTTGGTTTCATAATCTACCATTTTTTCGGCATTACCATGATCTGCAGTTAATAAAACTGCGCCCCCTTTAGCTAAAATAGCGGGAACTACTTTACTTAAACATTCATCTACCGTTTCCACAGCTTTTTGGGCCGCCGCAAAAATACCGGTATGACCTACCATGTCACAATTAGCATAATTCATAATAATTACATCAAACTTATCTTTTTCAATTTCTTTTAATACCGCTTCCGTTACCTCATAAGCACTCATCTCCGGTTTCAAATCATAGGTGGCTACTTTGGGAGAAGGAATGAGGATTCTTTCTTCTAAGGGGTATGGTTTCTCTTCACCACCGTTAAAAAAGAAAGTAACATGGGCGTATTTTTCTGTTTCCGCAATTCGTAATTCTTTTAAGCCATGATTTGCTAATACTTCGGCCAAAATGTTTTTCATTTTCTCTTCCGGGGGGAAAACTAAAGGAACATCTAATGTTTCATCATACTGAGTCATACAGGCAAACTGAGTATTTAAGAAACCTTTTTGTCTGACAAAACCGTTAAATTCAGGATCAACAAAAGCCCGCGCAATTTCTCTGGCTCGATCCGGCCGGAAATTAAAGAAGAGCACAGAATCTCCCTGATTAATAGTTCCGACGGGGCTCCCCGAGTTGGTGATCACTGCCGGTAAAACAAATTCGTCAGTAATATTTTGCCCGTATGAATTTTCCACGGCTTGCAGGGCCGATGGGGCCATCTCTCCCACCCCGTCAACCATAGCTTGATAAGCTTTTTCAACTCTTTCCCAACGATTATCTCGATCCATAGCATAATAACGGCCACTAATGGTAGCAATCTGCCCTACTTGCTCGGTTTGACAAAACTTCTCTAAATCAGCCAGGTATTCTTTGGCGCTAGCCGGCGGTGTATCTCTACCGTCTAAGAAAGCATGGATATAAATCTCTTGAATGCCTGCTTCTTTAGCTAAACGAATTAAACCATAAAGGTGGTCGGTATGACTATGTACTCCTCCCGGTGATACTAAACCCATAATATGTAGAGGCTTCTTAGTATCGAGAGAATGTTGCAAAACTTGATTAAAAACTAAATTTGATTGCAACTCGCCATCTCGTAATGCTTTGGAGATTCGGACCAGACTTTGGTAAACTACCCGCCCGGCCCCGATATTTAAGTGACCCACCTCGGAGGTTCCCATTTGGCCTTGGGGTAAGCCTACGGCTTCGCCGGAACATAATAAGGTGCTATGAGGAGAGTTGGCGAAAAGACTATCTAAGTAGGGAGTTTTTGCTGCTTTAATAGCATTACCCTCTGCTTGGGGGTTGACGCCCCAACCATCTAAAATAATTAATGCCGCTCGTTTATAAGCCATATCTAAAGTTACTCCAATCCATACTAAATTCTAATATTCTACTAGTTTTACAAATGAATCTACCTCGAGACTTGCCCCGCCAACCAGAGCCCCGTCAATTTCCGATTGATTCATATATTCCGTAACATTAACTGGTTTCACACTACCACCATACTGAATACGTACTTGATCCGCCACTGCTTGGTCGTATAGGGCAGCGATGGTTTTGCGAATTAGGCCTATCACTTCATTAGCATCGGCGCTGGTAGCAGAACGGCCAGTTCCAATAGCCCAGATTGGTTCGTAAGCAATTACAATTTTCGCAATCACTTCACTTGCTAATCCGGCTAAAGCAGCCTCGGTTTGTTTTTTAATTAATTCGGCGGTCTCCCCTGCTTCCCGCTGGGCTAAGGATTCTCCCACACAAACAATTGGCTTCAGGTCCGCCGCTAAAGCTGCCTTAATCTTTAAATTAACTGTTTCATCCGTTTCGCCAAAATGTTCCCGGCGTTCGGAATGCCCGATGATCACATAATCACAACCGAGATCTTTTAACATTAAAGGAGATACTTCTCCGGTAAAGGCCCCTTTTTCTTGCCAATAAAGATCCTGGGCCCCTAAGCCAAAAGGAGTCTCTTTAATTAATTCTTTAACTGTGGCCAAAGCCGTGAATGGGGGGCAAAATACCACTTCTACATCCTCTTTGTCGGCTAATTTACCGATTACCCCGGTTACTAAATCCTTTGCTTCAGAAATTGTTTTATTCATTTTCCAATTTCCTGCAATAATTGGTTTCCGCATTTTTAGTCCTCCGCCATTAGAATTTTGATATTAAGTTTCATTACTTACAACCGCAACAACAGCCACAACCAGTTTTGCTAGTAAGAGCGGCTACTCCCGGTAATTCAATCCCTTCTAAAAACTCTAAAGAAGCACCACCACCGGTAGAAACGTGGGTCACCTTATCAGCATAACCCATTTGTTCTACTGCTGCCGCCGAATCACCACCACCAATAATAGTGGTGCCCTCACAGGCAGCTAAGCTTTCGGCAACAGCTTTGGTTCCTTTAGCAAACTGAGGAACTTCAAAAACCCCCATTGGCCCGTTCCAAATAACTGTTTTGGCTCCGGCAATAGCTTCTGTAAAACTTTTAATAGTGTTACTACCAATATCCACCCCTTCTAAATCGGCGGGAATGCTATCGGAAGGTACTTCTTTGGAAAAAGTCGGAGTTTTAAAATCATCCGCTACTACATTATCAGAAGGTAGCAATAGTTTAACGCCTTTAGCCTCTGCTTCGGTCATCATCTCTTTGGCAAAATCAATTCGTTCCGCATCAAGTAATGATTTACCAATTTCTTTACCCTGTGATTTCAAGAAAGTATAAGCCATACCGCCCCCAATAATTAGGGTATCTACTTTTTCGAGAAGATTTTTTATTACTCCCAGTTTATCACTTACCTTAGCGCCACCTAAAATCGCTACAAAAGGCCGGGCCGGATTTTCTAAAGCTCCACCCA
>JANQHU010000429.1 GCA_028282485.1 Bacillota bacterium | reverse complement strand
AGTCTTTGGGAGGGGGAAGCACAGGAACAGAAGGCCTGGTCTTTGCTGAATTCTTGCCGCAAAGCTTTGTGGGAAGCCGAATTAGCAGGAAATGTTTCTTTAGCAGATTTAGTAGCTTCCAATGAAGATATTTATCGAGCTGAAGGAATGGAATGGTTTTTGCGATATGGAGAAGAAAAACAGCCTCTGGATCGGGATTATGATATTGTTTTTCGGCAGTATTTAATCAATGTTTATCAACGTTTACAATTGCCGGTCCCGGAATTATTAAAAGTGCCTTTAGCGGGGCAAGTAATAGCCAAACCACAAATGATGGGAACAGTAGAGGTATCTCCCAAGATTGATGGCCTTACTAATGAACGAGAATGGCAACAAGCATCAGTTTATCAGTCCTTAGAGAGTAAAAATCCTTTTCAAGCATTACTAGTTGGCATGGATCAAAAATTTTTACATATCCAAATAGTTTTGCCCCAAATTGTTGAAAAATGGTATGGTTCTAACAAGCAGTTGGTAATTTATCTCTCTGATTCCAATAGGCTGACGGTTAATGCTAATACTAGGTATCTTCATAATGGCCGAAGTTTACGCTTAGGTTATGGTTTAGTTAGTGAGATTTTGATTGATTTTAATCGCATTAAAAAACCTGGCCAGTATCGAGCCCGGGTCTCTTGGGCCCAAGGTAATGGCCAATGGAATACCATTACTCTCCCAGTAAAATTAGCTGTCAATAAAGTGGTGGAGATTGCTATTGATAGGAGGATCGTCAAATCCGGGAGTGAGATTTCCTTTAATGTACTAGCAGTTGAAGGGCGTAATTATTTGGGAATGCTTCCGGAGGTTGGTGCGGCAGTCTTAAATATAAAATAGTGATATTAATTTATAAATAATTTTTTTTGAAAAAACGGTAATTAGGCCGTTTTTTTCATTTCTTGACAGGTTTTTTTGGTTATAATAAAATATAATTATCCAATATACATTTTATTAAAGATTGTTAAATGGTATTTTTTATTAAAAAAGGAAATATTGTATTAATTTAGGGCTAGAATAAAGACTATTTCACGGAGTAAAGGAGAATTCTTGTGATTCAATTGTTTAAAAGTGATGAATGGCGCATTATTGAAGAAGGCTTTAATCGGCAAAATAATCGATTCACCGAAAGTATCTTTAGTTTAGGTAATGGTCATATGGGGCTACGGGGTTTTTTTGAAGAGGGCTATTCCGGTGATAGTTTGCCAGGTACTTATATGGCGGGGATCTATTATCCGGATAAAACCCGGGTGGGTTGGTGGAAGAATGGCTACCCGGAATTTTTTGCCAAAGTCTTGAATGCCACTAACTGGATTGGGGTTAAGATCAGGATCAACGGAGAACCTTTAGATTTAGCCAAAAATCAGATTCGGGATTTTTACCGGGAGTTAGATCTGAAGCAGGGGCGCTTATTACGCTCTTTTGTATTAATGGGGCCCGGAGGTCAGGAGACCAGATTTGAGTTTACCCGTTTCCTGAGTATGGCTCGGGAGCAGGTAGCGGTAATTAATCTAAGAATCAAGCCTCTGAATCATGAGGCAGAGATCAGCTTAACTCCCTATTTGGATGGTGGAGTAGTCAACCAAGATGCCAATTATGATGAAGTTTTTTGGGAAGTTAAAGCCAAAGAGATTAGTCCCGCCGCTGCTTGGCTGACCATGGAGACCAAAAAGACCGGTTTTTGGTTAACAACCGCTTTTGCGAGCCAGCTGGTTGGAGAAGAAGTGGTCTCTAAGCGACCCGAAGAAACTAGTGTCACCGAGAAATTTTTGGGTTATCACTATTCTTTAAAAGTTGCGGCTGGTCAAGAGGTTAATTTGGAAAAAATAGTGGTAGCTTGTACTTCGCGGGATTTTGAGGCGGAGGAATTGGCTGCGGTTACTTTGAAAAAGTTAACAGAAGCTCAGCAACAAGGCGGTCCGCGGCTTTTTGCAGAACATCAGCAAGCTATGGCCAAGCTGTGGGAGAGTTCCGATATTATCATTAGCGGCGATGTGGAGGCCCAACAGGCCCTGCGTTATAATATTTTTCAATTAAATCAAACTTATAGCGGCCGAGATCCCCGGTTAAATATTGGTCCGAAAGGCTTCACTGGTGAAAAATACGGGGGTAGCACTTATTGGGATACGGAGGCTTTCTGCTTTCCTTTTTATCTTTATACGAAACCGGAAGTGGCTAAAAATCTGCTCTACTATCGTTATCTCCATTTGGAGCGGGCCAAAGAAAATGCCGCCAAACTTGGCTTAAAGGGAGCCCTCTACCCCATGGTGACTATGGACGGTCAAGAGTGTCATAATGAGTGGGAGATTACTTTTGAGGAGATTCATCGCAATGGGGCCATAGCCTATGCTATTTATAATTATACTAATTATACCGGGGATACTTCTTATCTCAAAGAGTACGGGATTGAGGTTTTAGTGGAATTAAGCCGATTTTGGGAGAGTCGGGTCAGTTATAATCCCCGTAAAGGAAAGTATATGATTTTAGGGGTTACCGGCCCGAATGAATACGAAAATAATGTTAATAATAATTGGTATACTAATTTGATGGCAGCTTGGACTTTGGAGTATACGCTAGCCTCGATAAAAAGCATCACTACAGATGATCCACAAAGGTATCAAGAGTTACAAAGTAAGCTGAAGTTTACGGAAAAAGAATTAGCCAAATGGCAAGATATTAACCAAAGAATTTACTACCCTTATGTCTCGGAGCTAGAGGTTTTTGAGCAGCAGGATCTTTTCATGGATAAAGAACTGCAGCCGGTAACCGAGCTGGCAGCGGAAGACTTACCCTTAAATAAGCATTGGTCTTGGGATCGCATTTTACGGTCGTGTTTTATTAAACAAGCCGATGTTTTACAAGGAATTTATTTTTTCCCGGAACGATTCTCCCCAAAGGAGGTCACGCGTAATTTTGATTTTTATGAGCCGATGACCGTTCATGAATCATCCCTTTCCCCTAGTATTTATTCGATCGTTGCCAGTCGTATTGGTTATCATGAAAAGGCTTATGAACTTTATTTACGCACCGCGCGGTTGGATTTGGATAATTATAATGACGATACAGATGATGGGATTCATTTAACCAGCATGGCCGGTACCTGGGCAGCAATTGTCCAAGGTTTTGCCGGAGTACTGGTGCGGGAAGAAACTCTACATCTTGATCCTTATTTACCCCCAAATTGGAAGGAGCTGTGCTTTCAATTTGTCTTTCGCGGGCGGCATTTGAAAGTAGCAATTAATCATGACGAAGTAGCAATAGAGCAGCTGAGCGGCGCGGCTCTGGAATTAGTTGTTTGGAATAAAAAAAGGCAGGTGAGTACTGCCAGTAAAGCTCATTTTACGAGAGGGAATTAGAAACTTTCAGGGGGTGATGGAGAAGAGTGAGTTTTTGGTAAAGTTACCCCTCACTCTTTCCTTATTTTGTTGAAAATAGCTTTTTCCAAGATTTTAGTCTAATTTTTCCCGTAGGTCTTCCGGGCTCGAGATAGGACTTTGACAAGCAAATTTTTCACAAACGTAAGCTTCAACTGCTTCAGGTCCTTTTTGATAATCTTTGAGAAAGGGCGCAATAGTTTCGAGATCTTGATTAGCAGCGGAGTAGAGTAGTGAACTGGTGAAAGGGTGAAAATCAGCCCGGAGGGTGGCCAGCATTTCATGCATTTCCGGTGCTTCTTCATCCCCCACTAAGACGACTTCTTTGCTTGGAGAATTGGCAAATAATAGAGCAGTTAAGAAAAAAGTATAACCTCTGGGAGCATTAGAGAGGTATCCGCCAAAAGTTTGAAACTGTTGCTGGGCCTTTTCTTCTAGCTGGGAGTTGCCCGTAAGGCGGGCTAATCTAAGGAAATTCAATGTGGCCACCGAATTCCCGGAAGGAGTGGCTCCATCATAGATTTCTTTGGGACGAGCAATCAAAGTTTCACTATCATTGCCATAGAGGAATAAACCACCATCTGTATCATCCCAAAAAAGGGCTAGTAAGTCATCATTTAAGGCAATAGCCTGCTGGAGGTAGCTAGCTTTGTAAGTAGTCTCGTAGAGCTCTATTAAGCCCCAGATGAGAAAGGCATAATCATTTACATACCCCGGATGAGCTGTTTCTCCGTCCCGGAAACGAGCCATCAAGCGCCCGTCTTTACGGCGGAGTTTGGCGTCAATAAAGGCCACCGCTTTTTCGGCAGCAAGGGTATAATTACTGTTATTTAAGCATCTTCCCCCGATGGCCAGGGCGGCAATCATTAAGCCGTTCCAGGAAGTGAGGATCTTATCATCTTTATAGGGGTGCACCCGCTCTTCCCGGGCGTTAAAGAGTTTTTGGCGGCATTCATCTAGGAAAACATCTTCCTCTTTGGGGGGGAGTTGCTTCAGTAGATTAGGAATGTTGTTTCCTTCAAAATTACCTTTGTCTGTAATGTCGTAATAGCGGCAGAATTGTTCGCCGACGGTCTCCCCTAAAATTTCTTTGATTTGGGCGGGAGACCAGAGATAAAACTTCCCTTCAATTCCTTCCGAATCAGCATCTTCCGCGGAATAAAAGCCACCTTGATCCCCAGTCATCTCTCTTAAAATATAAGTAAAAATCTGGGTGGCGGTTTGAGCATAAAGAGTTTTTTTGGTTACTAAGAAGGCTTCGGCATAAGCAATTGCTAAGAGGGCATTATCATAAAGCATTTTTTCAAAATGGGGCACTAACCATTTGCGATCCGTGGCATAGCGGGCAAACCCAAACCCCAGGTGGTCAAAAATACCGCCTCGGTACATGGACTCTAAGGTTTTTTCTACCATGTTTAAAGCAGTTTCATCCTCGGTAGTAAACCAGTAACGCAGTAAAAAGAAGAGATTGTGGGGCGTGGGAAATTTGGGAGCAGTCCCAAAACCGCCGTAGTTGGCGTCAAAATTATTTTTTAAATCAAGATAAGCTTGCTTGATCAGGTTTTCGGCATTGATCTGTTGGGTTGTATCCAGAGATTGGTTAAGGGCGGCTACGATTTGCCTTCCGGATTGGAGTAATTTTTCTTTTTGTTGCTGCCAGAGAGTACTTGCTCTTTCTAAAAGGGTGATCAGGCCGGGAGCCCCCAGGCGATCGCCTTTGGGGAAATAAGTTCCGGCAAAAAAGGGTTTTTTATCGGGAGTCATTAAGATAGTAAGGGGCCAGCCGCCGTGTTCCGTTAAAATTTGGCATACTGTCATGTAAATATGGTCGATATCGGGCCGTTCTTCCCGGTCGACTTTAATAGCCACAAAGTTTTCGTTTAAGATTTGGGCCACTTCTTCGTCTTCAAAAGATTCTCGCTCCATGACGTGACACCAGTGGCAAGTGGAGTAACCAATGCTTAAAAAGATGGGTTTATCTTCGGCGGCCGCTGTGGCGAAAGCTTCTTCATTCCAGGGGAACCAGTTTACCGGATTATAAGCATGTTGGATTAAATAAGGGGATTTTTCGTGAATTAATTTGTTAACTTTTCGAAATTCTTTCACTTCGGGCATCTATAAACCTCCTGAAAAAAGTAATTTAAATAATTTTTATTATTAAGTTTGCCCTAAAGTATTATTTAAATTCTAAAGATGTCATGCCATAAAAAGTTTTTAAGTCAGAGTTTAGGATTTGATTAGTTTTTAAAAATTAATATTGTCACTCCAGCCTAACTAGTATTATAATTGAATAATAAAATAGAAAATGATAATTATGGAGTGGCTTTAATGACTAATTTGTTAGACGGTTTGAATAATATGCAACAAGCGGCGGTCTGTCATACCGAAGGACCGCTTTTAGTTTTGGCGGGAGCCGGTTCCGGCAAGACCAGTGTTTTAACCAAGCGAATTGCGCATCTATTACACCAAGGGGTTAACCCCTGGCAGATTTTAGCGGTGACTTTTACCAATAAAGCAGCCCAGGAGATGCGAGAGAGGGTGACTAGCTTAGTGGGCCCTGATGCGGCCGGAGCCATTTGGGTGGCCACTTTTCATTCCGCTTGCGTGCGCATTTTACGGCAAGAAATTGAACATATCGGTTATGATCAGAACTTTATCATCCTGGATACCCAGGATCAATTAACAATTATTAAAAATATTAGCAAGAAACTGAATATTAGCGAAAAGAATTTTGCCCCGCGTACTCTTTTGGGGGCAATTTCCGGAGCTAAAAACGATCTGCTTCTGGCCTCGGCATATGCTAAAAAGGCTGCCGATTATTGGGAGAATACCATTGCCCTGGTTTATACGGCTTATCAAAAAGAGCTGGAGGCCAATAATGCCTTGGATTTTGACGATTTAATTATGCTTACGGTCAGGCTTTTTCAGGAAGTACCAGAGGTATTAAATAAGTATCAAGAAAGGTTTCAATATATCCTCATTGATGAGTACCAAGATACCAACCATGCCCAATATATCCTGGTTAATCTGTTGGCCTCCAAATACCGGAACCTCTGTGTGGTTGGGGATGACGATCAGTCCATCTATAGTTTTCGCAAAGCAGACATTCGCAATATTCTCGAGTTTGAAGAGGACTTTCCCGAAGTAAAAATAATTAAGCTGGAGCAAAATTATCGTTCTACGCAAAATATTCTCTCCCTTGCCAATGCGGTGATCAAAAACAACCGGGGCCGAAAAGGCAAGCGACTCTGGACCGAA
>JANQHU010000405.1 GCA_028282485.1 Bacillota bacterium | reverse complement strand
AGCGGCAGCTTTGTTATGAATATTTGACTTCAGGGCAATGGGAGTACAGTATCGGGATAATTGAACCAGCTGAAATTGACCGGATCAATATTTATCAGGCAAGTCGCCAGGCGATGCTCTTGGCTTTAAAGGGTCTAGAAAACCCACCGGATTTTTTGTTAGTAGATGCTTTAACCATTCCGGAGACCAGTATTAAGCAAAAAGCCCTTATTCGCGGTGATGCCCGTTCTCATGCAATTGCGGCTGCTTCCGTTCTTGCCAAATGGACTCGCGATAGCTTAATGACAGAGTATGATTGTTTATTTCCGGGTTATGGATTTGCCAAGCATAAGGGGTATCCTACCAAAGAACATTATCTGGCTTTAGGAAAATTAGGGCCAACTCCCCTGCATCGGAGAAGTTTTAAACTCACTAAAAATTATGATAATTAAGAAATAGGCTGTTGAAAATATTTTTTGAAGGAGCGGCCCCAGAGTGCAGATTAATCAACCTTCGCAACTTAGTTTAACGCCTCAGTTACAATTACAAAAAGAGTTAAATCTCCGAGAAGGGCAACAGATTATTGCGCGAATTGTAGCTCTTTCAGCCAAAGAAGCTCTTTTGGAAATGGCTGGTCGGCATCTGCGGGCCAAAATTGAAGGGAAGCCCCCTTTTTTGGCCAAAGGAGCTTTGTTGCGTTTTGGAGTCGAACAAGATAAGGGCGGCAGAATCTTATTAAGGGTGCAAGAAGAATTGTTTGATCGCCATTTAGAGGGAGAGCCTTCCCCTGAAACATCTACGAAACAAGGAAAAATGCCATTATCACAGCGAATTGCAGGATCGTTAATTGAGCAACAGCTTCCGGTGACCAAACCAAGCATTGCTAAATTAGCAAATTTCTTAAGAGAGTTTGGGGGGAAATATCAGTTAGAAATGGAACCAGAGGTGGTCACTTTTCTAATGGCCCAAAAATTGCCCCTCAGTTCTCAAACAATATTAGTAGCTCTTTTGCTATTAGATAATGATCTGCGAGAGTCTTTGTGGAATCGCTTGAAAAAGCAAACCAAGCAGAGTGGGGCAACCACCTCGGAACTGTTAAAAAACGTATTACCTTTAACGGCCAATACCGATACCATTGTGGCCAAGCTTAAATCTTTAACCAACTGGCGTTATCACCAAAATGAGGAATTACTGCCTCACAATAGCCCGGTTAATCCAGAAATGGCGCAACTAAAAGATTTGCTAGAACAGAATGTTGCTTTTTTCAAAGAATTTAATGGAGATAAAGAATCTTACCATTATAATTTAATACCCTTACTGACAGAGTCTGGGTCAGGAGCTTTGCAAGAGTGTTATGTGCATTGGTATCAAGAAAAAAATGAGTTAAATCAAGCTGAAAACAAGGCGGAAGAATTAATTAAAATCACCATTCCAACCGATAATATGGGTAGTATCAGCTTAAGTTTGAGTCTTACCAAAGGAGTGCAGCTTCTTTTTGAGGTGGATTCCGAAGCAGTGAAACATTATTTACAGCAAAAGATAGAAGCTTTAAAAGCAGTTCTTGATTTAGCAAAGGTTAGTGTCACCTTTAAGGCTGATTTGCCAGATAATAATGATCACAAGCTTAGCAAAGGAATTGATTTATGGGTTTAAATGAGCAAAAATCTTTGCCAAAAAAGATAAAATATGCGGCTGCTTTACGCTATCGCCCGGGCCAAGATTCAGCACCGTTAGTCGTGGCAGCAGGTCAAGGCGAACTGGCCGAATCCCTTTTGAAGATAGCTAGTGAGGCGCAAATACCCCAGTATACCGAACCGGCTCTGGCAAAGCTCTTATCTCAAATTGAACCGGGGACTACCGGGCCGGAAGAGACTTATCAGTTAGTAGCCCAAATCCTTGCTTTTATTTGGGAAATAGACAAAGACTATTCTAACTAAATAGTGAGGCCGCTCAAAGATGAAAAAAATTCGAATTGAAAATCTTCAGCCCGGAATGATTTTAGCCAAAACCATCTATTCCGTTGATGGGAAGCTTTTAGTGCGGGAAAAAACGCAACTATCGTATTCCTTAATTAACCGCTTGAGAGAAATGGGATTACCGGCTGCTTTTGTAATTACCTCTTATGATGAGGAGAAAACTGAAGCTCTGGACGTTGTTACAGAAAAAACGAGGTTGGAATTAGTAAAAATCTTGGCAAACTTAGACGGAGAATTAAGGCTGGGAAAAAGCCGTAAAAGTATCCTCCCGGAAAATAAATTAGTTTTAGGGATGCTCGATGAAATTAACCGGAATCGCCGAGCTCCGATCGGGTTGACTGATATTCGGTTACAAGGTGATTATATTTTTGGGCATTCGATTAATGTAGCGGTTTTTGGAGTGCGTATCGGAGCCGAATTGGGCTATAAAAGTAAACAGCTTTATGATTTGGCAGTGGGTTGTTTGCTCCATGATATCGGGATGACTAGCATTCCCATAGAAATTCTTAATAAAAATGAAAATTTAACCACAGAAGAGCTTGCCATAATTAGATCCCACCCCGAAAAAGGATTTGAAATTATCCGGCGGGATACTAGTATGCCCGCTGTTTCTGCCCACGTTGCCTATCAACATCACGAACGATATAACGGTTCCGGTTATCCCCGGGGCATGGCCGGAACGATGATTCACCAATTTGCCAGAATTGCAGCGATTGCCGATGTTTATGATGCTTTAACTACGGAGAAGCTCTATCGGAAGGCTTATGCTACTTTTGAAGCTGTCAAATATATTCAGGAACGGCGTAATAGTGAGTTTGATCCGGAGTTGGTAGATATTTTCGTGAAAATTATTAATAAATAAGATTAATAATAATAATTTACAAAGGGAAATAATTGACAAATAGCCCAGTTCGTATTAAACTTTTGCAATAGATAGTTTTTTGATAATTTTCAAATTGCAGATTAACCAAAATAGTATTTTAATCGAAAAGTCTAAATGGAGGTTTTTTAGAATGAGCGAATGGGAATGTAAAGCATGTGGTTATCTTTTTAATCCCGAATTTGGGGATGCAATTGCCGATATTTCTCCGGGAATTTCTTTTGTCGAATTACCAGATGATTGGACTTGCCCGGAATGTGGGGCGGGTAGAGATATGTTTGAACCGGTAGAATAATGAATTTTAAATGATTGTAAATAAGACTCTGGGGCGATGAATGAAACGGAAATTCATCGCTTTTTTAGGTTCATTTTTTAATACTTCTTATTTAAAGATTTTTTCTTTTGAAAAAAAACGTAAGATAAATTTCTTTTTTGCTGGGTTTATATTATAATTAAGAAAATAGATGAAGGAGGAGCAGAGCAGACTCATGAAAAACTATCGCAAAGAACTTGTTTTTAAGACCAAAAATCGAGTTGAGTTTATTAATATCACTACTGAAGTTACGGAAGTTATTCAAGAAAGTGGCATTAAGGAAGGTCTTTGTTTAATTAATGCCATGCATATTACGGCAAGTGTCTTTATAAATGATCATGAAAAAGGCTTATGGCATGATTACCAAAAATGGTTAGAGAAGATTGCCCCTCACGAACCGTTGGCCCAGTATCAACATAACCGCACCGGAGAGGATAATGCCGATGCCCATCTGAAACGTCAAGTTATGGGCAGAGAAGTTTTAGTAGCCGTTACCAATGGCAAATTAGACTTTGGCCCTTGGGAACAGATTTTCTACGGGGAATTTGACGGGCAGCGTAGTAAAAAGGTTTTAGTTAAAATAATTGGAGAATAGTCGTAACTACTTAGGAGGAAGATTGATGAAAAAAAGATGTTTAAATGTCGGAATCATTGGTTTGGGAACAGTGGGTACTGGGGTAGCCCGCCTTTTATTAGAACAAGCAGTTTTGCTAAAACAGCGCTCTGGTTTGGAATTTCGTTTAAAAGCCATTGCCGAATTAGATTGGCAAAAAGAGCGGGATCTAAATTTAGAAGAAGTAGCTCAACTAACTGATGCCGGAGCCCTTATTAATGATCCGGAGATTGATATTGTAGTGGAAACAATTGGTGGCCACGAGCCGGCCTTTAGTTTTATTAGTAAAGCCTTAAATAATAAAAAGCATGTGGTTACCGCCAATAAAGCTTTAGTGGCTACAAAAGGGCCGGAGCTTTTTGCTTTAGCAGCAGCTAATCAGGTTAGTTTTTTATTTGAAGCCAGTGTGGGCGGGGGGATTCCCATTATTAAGGGTTTGAGAGAAGGCTTGGTCGCCAACCGCATTGAAAAGATTTTTGGGATTTTAAATGGCACTTCCAACTTTATTTTAACCCGTATGCATGAAAAAGAATTAGAGTTTGCCGATGTTTTAAAAGAAGCTCAGGAGAAAGGCTTTGCCGAAGCTGATCCCACCTTAGATATTAGCGGGGGGGATGCTGCCCATAAATTAGTTATCTTGGCCTCCCTCGCGGCTAATGGAACAGTAGATTTTCAATCCCTTCAGGTGGAGGGGATTACCGAAATTACCAAGATGGATATTAACTTTGCCAAGAACTTTGGCTACACAATTAAATTATTAGCTATTTACCGGCAGTTAGATGGAGGGCTAGATCTACGGGTTCATCCCACCTTGGTCCCTAACTCACATTTGTTAGCGGCGGTTAATAATGAATTAAATGCCGTTTTTGTACGGGGTGACTTTGTGGGGGATACCATGTTTTATGGCCCGGGGGCCGGCGAAAGGCCCACTGCCAGTGCCATTGTGAGTGATATATTAGATTTAGTTGCCAAAGTTAAATGTTGTGAGAATCCCGCCGAAGAGTTACTGCCTTTAATCGATACCAAGACCAAGGTGCGTACGATTCCCGTCTGCGAGATCGAAAATCGTTTTTATTTGCGCTTTTTTACTAAGGACGAGCCAGGGATTTTAGCCAAAATTGCCGGAGTTTTGGGAGAAAAGGGGATCTCTATTTCTTCCATGGTTCAGCTCGAGTCCCATGAAATCGACCATTATATCCCCATTGTTTTACTGACTCACGAAGCCAAAGAAGCTGCTATGACCGAGGCTTGGGAGATTATT
>JANQHU010000383.1 GCA_028282485.1 Bacillota bacterium | reverse complement strand
TTTACGACCCGCCCCCGGGCGTAGGTCTTTTTAAGGACCACAACCTCCACCAAAGCTTCTTCTCCTAACAACACTCCAGGAATAAAAATCGGAAAACTAGCCACTTTGGCAATTCCGTGGCCCTGATAATCATACCCGCTGACTCTGACTATTAGCTGAGAACCTAATGTTATTGACTGCTGCATTCTTTAAAATACTCCCTCTAAAATTAATGCTACTTTATATTTTTTATTAAAAACAAAATATCTGCTCATTACTATAAAAAATGAAAAAATTCAATAAATTACTGCAAAAAAATATTTTTTCCGCAAAAAACATTAATTAAACTTTTTAGATTAACCATTAATTTTTTCGATAAAAAGATCGATATATATGTTAGTGACATTTTTGTTCTTTCTTAACTTTTTGCAACGAAAGGAAGCCGTACTATGACTAATGAAGCCCTGCAAGCATTTGTCGATGATACTCTGGAACACTTAGAAACTATTAACGGTTGTCTAATTAATTTAGAAAAGCATCCCCAAAATGCCGAAATGATTAATAAATTCTTCCGAGCCGCCCATACCATTAAAGGTTCTGCCGGAGTAATGGGTTTCAAAAAAATACAAGATCTGACTCATGCTATGGAAGATGTCCTACACGAGATTCGCGAAGGCAACTTAAGTATCAATCAAAAAAATATTGAAGTATTTTTTATTTGTCATGACTTACTGGAAACCTTCATCTATAATATTCGTGAAACCGCTCTCGAAGGAGAGGTAGAAATCGATAAAATATCCCAAATTCTGCACGGCTTTCTCGAAAAAAATGCTGCTGCTCCCGAAGATTCTGACCTGGAGGAGACTCCTTCTGGTGAAGTAATCAACCAGCGCAAAATTACTGTTGCTCCCCCAGAATATCATATTATTGAAAATAACTTAACAGGTGCAGCGCGGCTCTATTATCTAACTCTCTCTTTAGCAGCTGACTATCCCATTAAAGAAGTCCCGGTATGGTTTACTTTTCAAGAATTAAAAGCACTAGGGACCACCATTACCACAGAGCCTACCGAACCAACTCCAGAAGCCTTTCGGGATGGTCAATTTGTCTTTGAAGCAAATGATTGTTGGTTTTTAATCATCTCCACCCACGAATCAAAAGCTATTATTGACCATTTAACTCAAAAAATTGTGGGGATTGATAAAATAACCGTTGAAAAACTTACTTTGGCTAATGTTACATTTGACCAAGCTGCTAATCCTAACCTAGAAAATATTGTCCAAGACATCATTAATAGTGAAGATAGTATTTCCGATATTCAACAGATTCATTTTTCTGATTTTTTGAAAGAAGTTTTAAACATTTTAAATCTCATTGAAAAAGAGACCACCACTTTAAAAGGAAAGCTGACGGATACCAGCCTGGTTACGGAAATCAGCCGCCAATTTCACACTATTCAAGGAATGGCCAACTTTTTCAACCTGCCATCGGTAAGCAAGATTGCCCTGGATATCTATCATTTAATCAAATATTATCTGCATCATCAGAAAAAAATGGATAAAGGGCTAATTAATCTAATTTTTACCGCGATCAGCTTAATGCGGAAATTAAGCGAAGACCCCATTTCCAAAGATGTGCCTTCGTTTAATAGTAAATTACATTCTTTTCAAGATAAATTATCCAAAAAAAGGCAGTCTCTCCTAAATTATAAAGATTTTATTAGTGCTCATAATTGTTTCAGCTTTGACCAAAGCTTGGCTAGCAGTCATTTATCCCAAGATGATTTTAGCACAAATGCTCATAAAAATGCAATTCTCTCCGAGTCGATGACGGAAATAAAACAACAGATTCAAAATATTAACATCAATATTGTTAAACTAGAAAGTGAACATTTAAATACAGAAGATGAATCATTAGAAGAAATTAATAAAGTATATGAAATCTTTACTGATTTAGGACAAGCCTTTCAAAGGATTGCTGATTTATGTAGTTTGCCCGAGCAAGAATTGATTAAAAAACTAGCTCATCTCAATAATTTTTTTATTCATACCTGTCAAAAAAATAGTATTAAACCATCCCGCTTAATTATTGATACCTTTTTACAATCAACCAACTATTTGCAACAACTAGCCGAAAATCTTGATTTAGTTAATAATGATTATTTTGTCAAGATTGTTTCCAACTATCTAGAACAGCTCAAACAAATGCTCAAACCAGAGTTTTCTGAAAAAAATCAATCCTATTCTAATTCACGGATTGGGGAGATTTTAGTTAATCAAGGTAAATTAAGCGAAGCCGAAGCCGTTGATATTTTACAAAAACAAAAAGAGACTGACGGCAGTATGAAATTTGGGCAAATTGCCATTAAAGAAGGCATTCTCTCTCCCAAGGATGTGATTGATGCCCTGCGCCTACAGGAAGATTTAAAACCCACTACCAAACCAGTAGGAGTAAATCATAGTGATTCCACCTATATTCGGATTCCCATCACCAAGGCGGACTCCATGGTGGATATGCTTAGCGAATTAACCATCTCTTTCTCCTTGCTTGAGCAAGAGGTTCAAACCGGAGTAAATTGTAGCAAAGAAAAAACCTCCGGATCTCTAATGCGGATCTCCCGTATTCTGAAAGATCTCCAGAATATTTCCCTGTCTTTAAGAATGGTGGCCTTAAAACCTACTTTTCAAAAACTATCGCGGATCGTTCGGGATACGGCCAAAGAATTAACTAAAAATGTGGAAATTGTTCTCGCTGGGGAAGAGACCGAAATTGATCGTAATGTGGCCGATAAAATATTTGAACCCTTAATGCATCTAGTTCGCAATGCTATCTCCCACGGTATTGAACGGGAAGAAGAACGGATTGGTAAAGGAAAATCTTCCCATGGAACTATTAATATTAATGCTTATAGTAAAAGAGGTAATGTCTATATTGAGGTTCAAGATGATGGGCAAGGCTTAATTATTGAAAAAATTCATGCTAAAGCCCAAGAAAAAGGGCTTATCGATCCTCACAAAAGTTATACTGATGATGAAATTGCCAAATTTATCTTACTCCCCGGCTTTAGCACTCAAGAAGTGGTTAATAACATTTCTGGTCGTGGGGTAGGCATGAATGTGGTGGAAACAGAGATTGCCAAAATCGGTGGTAAGGTAGAAATCGAGAATACTCCCGGCCAAGGTTGTAAATTCATCTTAAAAATACCCATTAAATTAGCAATTATGAATGGCACTATCGTGAAGATCAATGGCGAAAAATATATTATTCCCACGGTGAATATTAAACAAATTGTTAAATCCGAAGAAAACCTCTGGTTTAGCATTAAAGGTAAAAAACGGATCATCAAACTGCGAAATGATATTATTGAGGTGATTCCCACCGCAGATATGTTCGGGATCTTTCAGCAGACTGATAATTCCTTGTTATTAATTCTCGAACTAGAACAAAAACTGAAAGCCGTTAACGTGGATGCCATTATTGGGCGTCAAGATATCGTAGTTAAACCTTTGGGTGGTGATTTCCGGCATTTAGACTTTATTCAAGGCGCTACGATTCTAGGAGATGGGAAAGTATCTTTAATCTTGGATATTGAAGCTTTATTTAAAATTGAGGTTTCCGAATAAAAATAATTAGTTAGCTTGCTTTTAGGAGGGTTTTTGATGAAGTTTTTAATTGTTGACGATGATTTCACTAGTCGCAAAATGGTTGCTTCTCTCCTCGCGCAATTAGGCCAATGCGACTTGGCGGCCACTGGAGTAGAAGCTATCGAGGCCTACACCCTCTCCCTGCAAGAAGAAAATCCTTATCAGGTAATCTTTTTAGATATAGTTATGCCGAACATGACGGGGATCGAAGTTCTCCAAAAAATTCGCGCCTTAGAAGCTGACCAAAATATTAATGATCTTTCCGAAACTAAAGTAATTATCACCTCTATTCTCAATGATTTTGCGACCATTAAAGAATCTTTTGCAGCCCAATGTGACGCCTATCTAATTAAGCCGATCACCAAAAAAAATATTTTCGAAACTCTTAACCATTTTCAAACTTGTTTCGAAACTAACTGATCACCATGTTTGCAGAAAAAGATTTTTCTAATTTTCTAAAATATTACTTACAACCCGGTTATCTGTTTGTGAGCCAAGAACCCCATTTGATTCATACCGTATTGGGTTCCTGCGTCTCCATTTGTCTATGGGATTCTTGCAAAAATTTTGGCGGAATTAATCATTATATTTATGCTAAAGCCACCGATCACAAAAAAACTTGTCAATACGGCAGTATTGCCATTCCCTACTTAATTAAAATGATGCTTAATTTAGGTACTGACCTTAAAGATCTCAAAGCCCAGCTGCTGGGAGGTGCCACTAATCCCTTACTAAGCTCCACCATCGGGCCCGACAATATTGCCCTGGCCGAGACCCTTCTCGCTAAATACCGAATTAAAATCGTTTCTCAAGATACAGGGGGGTTAGCGGGGCGAAAAATTGTTTTTAACAATATAAATGGCGAAGTGGTTGTTTATAAAGGAGTTAATATTAGAGGAAGCGATTGGTATTAACAAGATGAGTAACCAAATTAAAATTATGATCATAGATGATTCAGCCATAGTCCGCCGCGTACTTTCCGAAGAATTAACCAAAGACCCAGAACTGGAGATTATCGGCACTGCTCCCGACGTCTATATAGGCCGGGATAAAATTGTTAACTTAAAACCAGATGTGCTCTTGTTAGATATTGAAATGCCCAAAATGGACGGGCTTACCTTCTTAGATATTTTAATGAAACATTATCCGCTTCCAGTAATTATTATCAGTTCTTTAACCGGGGAAGGGGAAGCCTTAACTTTAAAGGCTCTTGAGTTAGGAGCTGTTGATGTAATTGCTAAGCCCGGCTCTTCTTACTCTCTCAAAGAAATGTGCCAACAACTGACTGCCAAAATCAAAGTAGCGGCTAAAACTAATCCCGGGAAAAAGTTCTCTAGTGAAAATCCGGTCTCGACCAAAAAAAACGCCGCCAATTCTCAAAATCCGAATCGGATCATTGCCATCGGGGCTTCCACGGGGGGCACGGAAGCCATCAGAAGTATTCTAGCCAACTTACCGGAAACAACTCCCCCCATTGTGATTGTCCAGCATATGCCTCCCCTATTTATTAAAGCTTTTGCTAATCGACTGGATGAAGTTAGTAAAATCAAGGTTAAAGAAGCGGAAAATAAAGAACTGGCTACTCCCAATAAAGCCTTAATTGCGCCGGGAAATCTCCATATGGTTTTAAAAAAACGAGCTAGTGGCTATTATGTTGATCTTAAAGATGGCCCTTTGGTCCACCACCAACGCCCTTCGGTGGAAGTCCTCTTTTCTTCGGTAGCTAAATACGCCGCCGCCGATGCCATTGGCGTGATTTTGACGGGAATGGGTAAGGACGGGGCCAAGGGGTTATTGGAAATGAAAGAGGCCGGCGCCTATACCATTGCTCAAGATGAAAAGAGTTGTGTCATCTTCGGAATGCCCAAAGAAGCCATTGCTCTTGGTGGAGTTAGCAAAATAATGCCTTTAAATAATATCCCGGAATTTTTAATTAATTTCTAATAAACAACGGAAAGGATGAGTAGTATGGAAGTTCAAGGAGGAAAATTTCTGACATTTAATCTGGATGAGGAAGACTACGGCCTTCCCATTCAAAAAGTCAAAGAGATTATTGGGATTATGGAGATCACCCACGTGCCCAAGACTCCTGATTTTATTAAGGGAGTCGTCAATTTACGGGGTAAAATTATCCCCATTATGGACTTACGGCTCAAGTTTAGCCTCTCAGAAATACCCTATAATCAACGTACCTGTATTATTGTTGTCGAACTGGCTTTAGGAGAGACCACCCGTTTAATGGGG
>JANQHU010000337.1 GCA_028282485.1 Bacillota bacterium | reverse complement strand
CGCTAATAATTTTTGTTTTTGGGACTCTTCCAATTGGTGAAGCTCTTCTTCTACGTTTTGCCGTTTCTGACGTCCTTCCTGATAAATTTTAACAGACTCTTCAATTGTTTCTAATAATTTAGTATGGGTTTCTCTGAGAGTTTCGATACTAATAATCCCTCGCTCGCTCTCTTTGGCCACTTCAATGGAGTTCATTTTGAGGAGCTCGGCATTTTGCTTCAACATATCTTCGGTAGTATCGGAGACCTTCTTTTGAAGCTCCAGGGCTGTTTTCTGTCGGTTTAAAGAGATTGCTAGAGCCATTTGATTCTTCCAAATGGGAATCGTGGTTAAAATACTTGCCTGAATCTTATTAGCCAGGGTCTTGTCATTACTCTGAATAATCCGAATCTGGGGCATGGTCTGAATGGCAATCTCGCGACTGAGTCGCAGGTCGTAAATCCGTTTTTCCAACTCCGTCAACATCCGGCAAAAATCATTGTACTTTTGAATATCCAACATATCTTGAGTAGCTTCTGCTTTTTGCTTTAGCTCGACTAAAATAGTTTCCGATAATTCATTATGCTTCATTTCCCCGGCGGCAATACACAGCTCCAGGTTTTTCAAATACTCGAAATTTTTATCATATAAAGAATCTAAAACATTAATATCCCGAATTAATTCTTTTCGGGCCGTATCTAAAGCCACCACGATCTTATCCACTGTTTCGGTAACATTTTCCACCTTGATCTTCATGGCGGAAACGTTATTAGAAAAAGATTTCAAAAAAGGGATTTTATCAAAAAAAGATTTTTTCTCCTGGAGCTTGTCCATATCCACTCCTTGAATGGTGGTCAAAAGGGTTGTTAGATTCTGGCCCACCACTCCCGTATCTTTCGTCTTTACCCCTTGCAAAATCCCATCAGCAAACTTGGCAATACTGCTTTGGACTTCCGATCCTAAACTAGTAATATCGCTGGAATTAGTGAAATTAATGTTTTCTTTTAATTGCCGCACCGTTTGCACATCCTGGTCATTAAACTTGGAAAGGTCCACCGCGTACTTTTTTTCAGTTTCCGGGTTAATAATGGCTGTGCCAGCACTTTCTTGTTGCACCTCTCGGGCGGCGGTATCAAGCTTCTGGTTATTATCGTCAACTTTAGCTAATAAATCTTCAAAACTCATTAATAAAATCTCCTTTCTTGGATTAAAAATCCGTCTTAATCAGATCCTGCATAGTTTTTAAATCAATTCGCAAATCCGTTTCCCCTTGTTCTTTAATATTTTTAATGGTGGTATATAATTTTGCATTGAGGGTTTGTAAGGTAGTTAAAAGCTCCTTCTTTTGCTCCTGGCTGGCTGTCTGTTCGTTAAAGTTAGTTAAAACATCTTTGACCATGTCAATATATTTCAAAAACAGCAGTTCTTTAACGGAAATTTGCCGTTCTCGATCTTGCTCATAAAATTCAATCAGAAAAGCATAATAGGCAGAAAATAATAATAAATTGGTAAACAAAGGGGGATCGGCAATCTCAAAGATAAAAATGGCCATGGCTTTAAGAGCCATTTTAGCTTGATTTAAAATCTCCCGGGGTTCATCCGTTGTCTCCTCCGGTGGACCTTCCGCTTCATTCTGCTGTGCTGGCTCTTTTTTTCCTAAAAATTTAAATAGTCGAAAAAGAATTTTGATCCCATCCTTTTTAAAACTAAAAAATCGACTTCTATTTCTAGTTTATAAGAATAAATTAAAAATTGCAAGAGATTTAACACTTCTTGAAAAAAGGTAATCTTTTCAGTAACCACGAATATTTTGGTAAGCAAAATTTCCAAGGAGGATCTTAAGCCCATGCCCGAATATCTTTTCCCCCCCGACTTTCTCTGGGGTAGTTCTACCTCCGCCTTTCAAATAGAAGGGGACTGTCAAAACCACGATTTTTACCGCTGGGCCATCAAAGGCCATATTAAAGATGGTTCCAACCCCAATGACGCCGTGCATCACTACCGCCATTACATTGAGGATGTGCAGTTGTTACAAGAAATGAATCATAACGCGGCCCGCATCGGAGTCGAATGGGCCCGTATCGAACCTCAGGAAGGTTTTTTTGACGAAGCGGCCCTGGCCCATTATCGTGACGAACTAATGCGCATGAAAGCCCTGGGACTCAAGAGCATGGTGACCCTGCACCATTTTACCACACCCCTCTGGTTAGCCGACCAAAACGGCTGGTTTAATCCCCAGATTAATGATTACTTTTGCCGTTATGTCCAAAAAACCGTGGCCTTTCTAGGGGACTTGGTGGATTTCTGGCTAACCATAAATGAACCAAATACTTACGCGGCCGAGAGCTATTTTCGCGGGATCTTTCCACCGGGAGAAAAATGTTTTTGGAAAGCTTTAAAAATAGGAAAGATCATGTCCCGGGTCCACTGCCAAGCTTACGCCACGATTCAGCAAGTCTACCAAAAGGAGAATTGGCCGCTGCCCCAAATTGGTTGGTCCCTAGCCTGGATTTATTTTCTTCCGGCTTCCGGCAGTATGCTAGACCGTTTGGCCAAACAGCTGATCGAAAAACTCTTTGTTGGTACTTATTTAAAAAAAGTGCAAAACCATCTGGATTTTATCGGAATGCAATACTACCGCAGTGATCTAGTTAAATTCCCCTTAATCAACACTCCCCATCCCGCTGGAGAAAAGAGTAAACTGGGGTGGGATATAATGCCCGATAAATTCTATCTGGCTCTAACAGAATGTTGGCAGAAGTATCAAATTCCGATTATCGTTACCGAAAATGGGGTTTGTGATGATCATGACGAACTGCGTCCCGCCTATCTGGTCAAACACCTCTACCATCTCTGGCGGGCCATTCAGGATAAGGTTTTAGTCAAAGGCTATCTTCACTGGTCGACTCTCGATAATTTCGAGCTAGCCGAAGGCCTCTCCTGCCGTTTCGGCCTGGTTCATGTGGATCACGAGTCCCCGGAAAGAACTAGGACTATTAAACCCAGCGGGCGGCTTTACGGGGAGATTATTAAACAGAATGGCTTCAGTCAGGAGTTATTGGAGCGGTATTAAATCAGATCACCTCATGTAAAACCTCAATTTGTTTCATCCGAAAACCGCCCACCCCCAAGAGGATGATCTTCCGGTGGGTATTCAGATATTTTTCGTAATACCGTTTATTTTTAATCTGCTCCAAAGCAGCCAGGGCTTCATCTAGTTTGAATTCAATAATGTAGACTAACCCCTCTAACTCTAAAACAGCGTCGATTCGCCCTTTGTCGGTATTTTCTTCTAAATCAATGGCCGCACCTAGGAGTGCCAGAATCAAATAACATAATGAATGATAATAACTTTCATGATCTAGGTGTAATTGGTAAGGAATCTTGGCAAATAAAGCAGTTAAGGCCGTCTGAAATCTGACAAAATTCTCTTTTTGCAAATAGTCTAACATTTTAAAATAGAGGGGCGCAATATCGATGGCGGCCACCCCGCTAAATTCGGCGGTTAAATGAATTAAAAAGGATTCTTTTACTTCAAAATTGGGATAACCCAGCTCATAAAGGCGATTCGCCGCTTTTTTAATGGTCAGATATCCGGTTTGAAACAATAAGACGACTGGGTGCAACTTTTGGAGATCAAAAGATTCGAAGGAAGTTTCACCCACAGTATAGCCTTCAAAATCTTCCACATAAACCTGTTCTTCCTTAATTAGTTTAATTAAAAAAGTGGGGGTGGCGGTTTGAAACCAGTAATTGCGAAATTCATTGGCATAAAAAAGATTTAAGATCCCAAAAGGATTATAAACAGTTTGTTGACCGTCCGTCCAACTATAGCCGTTATACCATTCTTTGATCTTTTTTAAAACCGCTGTCTTTTCTAAACCTGTTTTAGTAGCTAAGATCTCCAGGTAATCGCCAAAATAGGTTTCTAATTCCGCTTGGGTATAACCAGTTATCTGGGCAAACTCTCTATTTAAAGTAATGTCCACCAGATTATTCAACCGGGAAAAAATAGATACTTTGGAAAACTTGGAAACTCCAGTAATCAAGACAAACCTCAGATAAGCATCCGTATTTTTAAGTATTTCATAAAATCCGGCTAAAACCTCTTTATTCTCTAACGCTTTAGACGGTTCATCAATATAATCAATAATTGGTTTATCATATTCGTCAATCAAGACAACTACCTTGCCGTGCTGGGCATGAAGTTTTATAATAAGCTCTTTAAATTTTTCTTTATTACCAGTCGCTTCTAAAGTCAAGTCATACTCTTTGGCTGTCATATCTAAAAAATAGTTAATATTACTGATAAAATCGGCACGTCCTTCGGAGTGGGTAATACTACTAAAATCCATTTGAATTACTGGGTATTTATCCCAAGCAATCTGATCGTAAATCCACAAATCTTTGAATAACTCCCGATTCCCGGTAAAAATTTCTTTTAAGGTGGAGAGCAAAAGGCTCTTGCCAAACCGCCGTGGCCGCGAGAGGAAGTAGTAGTTTCCCCAGCTAGCTAATAATTGGTAAATAATTTTAGTTTTATCCACATATAAGTAATCAATTTTAATTAGTTTACTAAAATCTTGAATTCCGATAGGCAATTTTTTCAAAAAAACCAACTCCCAACCCCGAATATTGATTTACGTCTATATTATACCAAATGCAAATCTATTGTAACATAAAACTTTTGAAAGATATATAAGGCCCCGAAAACAAAAGCGACAATTCTCTATTTTAAAAATTGTCGCTAAAAAATATTATGTTAGATTTAAAATAATCAACCAAACTAAGCCGAAACCAGCTCCTTCTTTTCGGCGTTGAGTGTATTAAAACGAGAAATTAGCAGCTGAGCAGTTTCCTGCATTAATTTCAGCCCAATCTCATCCACATGCCGTTTGCGCCAGTCTTCCAACGCTGATCCTTTCACCCACTGATTGAAGGCTCCCAGAGCCGGACCACAGTGCACTTGATAATCCACCCGACAAGCTTCATCCCCACAAAGGGCGAGACGGCTACTGTAACCAAAATACCAACGAAAAACTAAGGCCATCTTCTGTTTAGGATTTTTTTCGGCCTTTTCAATTTCTGATGCCGGATAATACTTCCGCACATCTTGATAGACCTCTTCAAAGCTACATTTAAAATACTTTTCTTCAATTTGGCGCCGGGTCTTTTCATCAATCTCATCTAAAGAATTATATTGTCGGTATAATTCAAATAATTTATTGGCCCGTGCCGGAAAAAATAAACCTTTTTTTAAAACCTGGACTTTGGCTCCTAACTCAAACATATCCCCAGCGGGTGCATATTCGGTATCCTGAACATTGATCTGCTGCAATAAATCTTTCACCGCTTCACTGGTAGCAGCTTCCACAGTACACTGGTTAATAGAGCCCGTCAAGATGAAGTCCGCCCCCATGATAAAGGCCGCGGCCGCGGCTTCCGGGGTCCCAATTCCACCAGCCGCTCCCACTCGCACTTTTT
>JANQHU010000297.1 GCA_028282485.1 Bacillota bacterium | reverse complement strand
ATTGATATGCAGAAATTACAAGAAGTAATGCGCAAACTCTCGATAATTGAATGAAATAAATAATTGCTAAAAATTATTAAATAATGATCGTGGCAACGGATGGAGGGACTAAATTTGAATAGTAGCAGTCGGGAACCAATGATCGAGATGTTTTTAATTGAGACCACTCAGCATGCAGAACAGTTAGAGATGCTACTGATTGATTGTGAAAAATCCGGTAGTTTTACTACCTCCATTGATGAACTGTTTCGCATCATGCATACCATTAAAGGCAATGCTTCAATTCTACTTTTTGATAATATTGCTACTTTAGCCCATTCCCTGGAAGATTTACTCTGCTTTTTAAGAGAAAAGAAGGATTCTTTGACCAATCAATTTGATTTATCCCGCTTAATTGATCTAGTCTTCAATGGGATTGATTTTATTAAAAATGAAATAGTCAAAATTGAAAAGGACCAGGCGGCTGATGGTGAGCCGACAAGCATTATTCATAACTTTAAGGAATATTTGACTTCTTTAAAAAAGCTTTATCCGGAAATGGGCGATTGTCAATGTGCGGAAAGCCCGAAGGAAGCTTTACTCCAAAATTACTATATCAGTCCTTCACCAGGAGATGATTTTGTTCCGGATGAGGTGTTAAGCTTCGAAATTAAAGTTTTCTTTCATGAAGGCTGTTTGATGGAGGATATTCGGGCTTTCACCGTAGTAAATAAATTAAAAGAAATTAGTAGTATTCGCCACTTTGAGCCCAGTGATATTGTGGAGAGTGAGCAATCCATCAGTCAAATTCAGAATGATGGTTTTAAAATTATGGTAAGCAGTGAAAAAAGCATTACAGATATTGAAGATTTGATTAGTAAGATTCCCTTTGTCCAAGAAGTATATGTCAAAATTATTGCTGAAAGTTGTCTAGAGGCTTTCCCAGAGGAGCCCGATCATGATTTTTTAACTAATCAACCTTTATTCAAAGAGGAAAAATGTGCTTTAACCAATTTTAATGAAGGAGAGAAAGAGCTCTCCTCCGTAAATGTTAAACAAAGTGTGATTAATGTGAATCTGGTAAAGTTGGATCAGCTGATGGATTTAGTAGGAGAATTGGTAATTGCGGAGTCCTTGGTAACCCAAAATCCAGAATTAGCCGGGCTGCCTTTAAATGATTTTTATAAAGCCGCTCGGCAACTAAGAAAGATTAGTAGTGATATTCAAGATTTGGTGATGGCGATTCGGATGGTCCCCCTCTCGGTGATTTTTCAAAAAATGAATCGGTTAGTACGGGATATGAGTAAAAAAATCAACAAAGAAGTTTCGTTGGAGATAATCGGTGAAGAGACGGAGGTTGATAAAAATATCATTGACCATTTATCGGATCCTTTAATGCATCTACTTCGTAACTCCCTGGACCATGGTATCGAATCCGCCGCGGAGCGAGCCCAAAAAGGGAAACCAGTGCAGGGGAAAATTATTCTAGAAGCCAAAAATGCCAGTGGGGATGTTTTAATAATTATTAAAGATGACGGGCGGGGCTTAGATAAAGAGTCCATCTTAGCCAGAGCCCAAGCAAACCAACTTTTGACCAAACCCCCCGAAGAACTGACGGATCGGGAAATATTCTCCTTCATTTTGTTACCGGGTTTTTCGACTCGAGATCAGATTAGTGAGTATTCAGGCCGGGGGGTCGGTATGGATGTAGTCTCCCGAAATATTGAGACTATCGGGGGCACGCTCCAGATAGATAGTCAAGCCGGAGCCGGAACGACTATTTGTTTGAAGATACCCTTAACCTTAGCAATAATTGAAGGGATGAATATTAAAGTAGGGAACGCGCGTTATACCTTACCGATTACCGCCATCAAGGAATCATTTCGGATCAAAAGTGATCAGGTATTTTTTGATCCCAATGGTAATGAAATGCTTTTTATTCGGAAACAGTGTTATCCGGTCTTACGATTACATCAGCTCTTTAATGTGGAGACGGCCATTACCGATTTTGCCGAAGGAATTATTTTAATGCTTGAAGATAATGAAAATCTATTTTGCCTTTTAGCGGATAATATTCTCGGCGAGCAACAGGTAGTAGTTAAAGCTCTGCCTAGTTATTTGAAAAAAGTGGCCGGAGTGGCCGGGTGCACTTTATTAGGAGATGGCAGTATCAGTTTGATTATGGATATTACTGGTTTGGCACGAATGGTATAGTAATCCTAATTTTTTATCCTACATTTTAAAAAGATAAAGAAAGGAGTTTTTAATTATGACTGCAGAAGGATTATTAAAAATAGAAGAGGATACTCAGAAAGGCAAGTTTTTAACCTTTAATTTGGCAAAAGAAGTATATGGCCTGGAAATCAAGTATGTAACAGAAATTATCGGGATCCAATCCATCACCGAAGTACCGGAGTTACCAGACTATATTAAAGGGATCATTAACCTGCGGGGAAAGATTATCCCGGTAATTGATGTGCGGTTACGCTTCCGGAAACCCTTTATTGAGTATAATGATCGGACTTGTATCATCGTAGTTGAATTACAAGATACCTTGATTGGCTTAATTGTAGATGGGGTTTCGGAAGTTATTGCCATCGCTGATGAACATATTGAGCCCCCGCCTAATTTCAGCCGAGATTATTATAATAAGTATATTAAAGGAATCGGGAAAGTAGGCAATGAGATCAAAATGTTACTGGATTGCGAACGAATTTTTAATGATAATGAGCTCGAGGGGATTAGTGGTTTGGGAGAATAAGTTTTCCTAATTATTTCAAGGCGAAAGGATTCGATAATTGTGTCCAGAAAGATTAAAGTTTTAATTGTAGATGACTCCTTAGTCTTTCGAGAGACTTTAGCGAAAGGGATGATGACTGATCCGAGTATTGAAGTAGTGGGGAAGGCGTCCGATCCTTTTGTAGCCAGAGATTTAATTATTAAACATAATCCGGATGTGTTGACTCTGGATATTGAAATGCCCCGGATGAATGGGATTGAATTTTTGAGGCGCTTAATGCCCCAGCACCCGATCCCAGTAGTCTTGGTTAGTGCTGTGAAGATGGATGTTTTTGAGGCTTTGAACGCCGGAGCAGTAGATTTTGTAGCCAAACCGGATTTTAGAAATAGCCAAAAAATCAGTTTGTTTATTAATGAACTGATTATTAAATTGAAGATTGCTTCTACGGCCAAGGTGAGTCATTGGAAGAATGCCACGGCGCGAATCTTAGATAAGCCTTCCATTAATAAAGAAAAAATTATTGTTATTGGGGCTTCCACTGGGGGGACGGAGGCAATCGACTATATTTTAAAAGCGTTTCCCGCCAATATGCCGGGGATTTTGGTGGTACAACATATGCCGGCAGTTTTTACTAACATGTACGCCAGTCGTTTAAATAGTATCTGTAATTTGGAAGTAAAAGAAGCAGAAAATGGGGATCGGGTTTTGCCCGGCCGGGTGTTAATTGCTCCGGGAGAGTATCAAATGAGATTAAAGAAATCCGGGGCTAATTGTTTTGTGGAATGTTTTGTCGGGGAACGGGTCAATGGGCATATTCCTTCGGTAGATGTTTTATTTAACTCGGTAGCTGATCATTTAGGAGGCAACGCAATTGGCGTCTTGTTAACGGGAATGGGAAATGATGGGGCCAAAGGTTTGCTAAAAATGCGTCAAAAAGGAGCGCGAACCATTGGTCAGGATCAAGAATCCTGTATTGTTTACGGGATGCCTAAAGTAGCTTGGGAGTTAGGAGCGGTGCAGCGTCAGCTGCATCTGAATGAGATTCCTCGGGGGATTTTTTCAATCTTAAGTGGTAGATAAATAATGACTTAGTCTCAGAGGGCGCAAATATTTGAGGTGACAAAGAAATTGAGTAAATCTTTAGACTTACTGTTAATTAAAGAAGATGATCTGGAATCCCAAAAAATAATTAAGGAATTGCAAAAATCCAATTACCAAATCAAGATAACCCAAGTTGTATTTCTTGCAGAGAGAAGCAGTATTTTATTTGAAAAATTTTGGAAAATTTTAATAATTGATTATCATCATCCTGATCTGCGAGAGATTAATCTCTGGAAGATGAGTCGACGAGTAGCCGGAGACTTTTTTTTGATCATGGTCATCGTTGATACGGAAAATAAAGAAAAGGATTTAAAT
>JANQHU010000292.1 GCA_028282485.1 Bacillota bacterium | reverse complement strand
AAAAATATTTTATTAACATTAAATATTATTTTCCTAAATATTAAGTTAATTGAAAAATATTTTTTAAAAAACTTAAAAATTTGTTTGACTTAAGCTGTAAAAAAAGGTATAATATGTAACGTGAAAAGTCAACAATTAATTAAAATAAACTAATTATAATTCGGAAAGGAGTTTTTTATCATGATGAAGTCTACAGGGATTGTTCGTAAGGTTGATGAATTAGGGAGGGTTGTCATTCCGATTGAGTTACGGCGCACACTACAAATTGACGAAAAAGATGCTTTAGAAATCTATGTTGATGGAGAAAAGATTATTCTAAAAAAATACGAGCCTGCTTGTATCTTTTGTGGCAATGCGGAAGGAATTCGTAACTTTAAAGAAAAAAACATTTGTCAATCTTGCTTAGATTCAATGCAAGGAGCTTCTTAAAATTATTTAAAAAGGATCTTTTTAAAAATAACATTAACCAAAGAGGGGTTATTCTCCCCTCTTCTTTTTTTGTGAAAATAACCTATTCTTTATTTTCTTGATCATTAATCTCTAAATAAAGTTGATAGATCTCCTTCGTATTTTTTCCTGTTCTGGCGGCAATATTTCGTAATTTTGCACGAAGGGTTTTTCCTTCGGCTTCCTGAAGTAACCTCTTAAGGTCTAATGGTTCTGCTAATTCAGTTCTTTTTTCTAAAGAATCATTTGCTTCACTCTGTAAATTCCCCTCCACAATTAGGGTGAATTCGCCTCTAATCCGATTTTCCCGTAATTTTTCAATTATTTCACTAATCTTTCCCCGCAGAAATTCTTCATGTATTTTAGTAAGTTCCCGCGCCACAACTACTTCCCGTTCCCCCAATATTTCGCGGATGTTTTTTAAAGTCGCTATAATTCGATGCGGTGCCTCATAAAAAACTAGGGTACTTTGATACTTTTTTATTTCCATTAATCTTTGTTGCTGTTCTTTTTTTTTGCGGGGTAGAAACCCTTCAAAATAAAAATGAGTAGTATCCAGTCCGGAAGCTACCAAGGCGGTTACTACTGCCGTGGCGCCCGGAATAGGCACTACCTTAATCTGCTTTTTAATAGCAGCTGCTACGAGATAACTGCCGGGATCAGAAATTCCCGGCATTCCGGCATCAGATACTAAAGCAATATTTTTACCCCCGCGAAGTTGGTCTATTATATTTTGAGTTTGTTCTTTTTCATTATATTGATAATAGCTCAGTAGTTTTTTTTTAATCTGAAAATGGTTTAATAGCTTGAGGGCCTGCCTGGTATCCTCCGCCGCAATTAAATCAACTTCACTTAAAATTCTCAAGGCCCGATAAGTTATATCTTCTAAATTCCCCAAGGGAGTTGCTACTAAATACAATTGGCCCGGGCTCTGCTCTTTAATTGGTTCCATCTGTTAAACCTGCCACTCTTATTAATTGTTTTTTAATTACCTCTAATTCATTAATTCCCTTATTTTTAACCTTTAAATATCGCTCTGCTAAATTCCATTCTTTCAACTGAGCAACCTCTTCCGCAATTAAATTGTCATCAATAATATAAAAATCTTCTTGTTTCGGCTTAATCCCATCCGTCTTTAGATTATACCAGACCCGATACCCCAAGCGCAGGGAACGGCGATCGATATATAAGAGCTCTAACAAGGTCTGAATTCTCTGCCAGGACCAACAAGTTAAAAACTCACATTGAAAATGCTGACTGGCAAAATAAAAAAAAGAGGCTACCTTAGGCCTTAATTGGTAACAGCCCTCATATTCTCCAAAAAGAACCCCGTCAATATCAATAAATAAAACTTTCTTCTTCATTGCATAAGCTTCCCATCTCTACTCATTATCTTAACCTCTTAACTCAGATTGATTCTCAATAAATTGAGGATTAAAAGACAACCCAATTCTACCAATTCGTTAGTTGCCCCCAAAATGTCCCCGGTAATTCCCCCAAAATATTTTTTAATAACCATTTGCCATATTAATAATCCCAAAATTGTCACCAGTAGCAAAATAAAACCAGTTCCTTTGGAAAACACCAAAGCTAGGACTAACCAAAAAGTAGCGAGGCCTAGGATTTGATACTTTTTTTTTAAATTAAATAATTTTAGTAATCCTTGTGATACTGAATTTTGAGTGGTTATCATTACCACCATGCTCCACCGGGACAAAGCAAAGATAGTTGCAAATAATCCAAATGAACTATTAATAAGGGCTGCTAAGGCCATAGCTTTGCCAAATAAAACCCCAAATAAAGCTACTCCCCCGAAAGTTCCGAGGCGACTATCTTTCATTATTTCTAACCGCTTAGCAGAAGTATTCCCACCGAAGCCATCGGCAGTATCTGCTAAGCCATCAATATGAATCCCACCGTTTAGTATAATTAGCA
>JANQHU010000181.1 GCA_028282485.1 Bacillota bacterium | reverse complement strand
ACTTAGACAGTATGAAAATGAGAATCGAGAAATATGGCCGTAAATAAACTTTGGAATCCCTTAACAATCAGTATTATTAAAAAAAACCTAACCAAATTTCATTTACTCCAGGATCAACAGAACTATTTTTTATTTGATACCGAAAATTTATCGTTACTGCAGCTCGACCCTCTTACTTATGCTTTTTTTGGAGAATTAAAAAATGGTAATTTTGATATTTTAACGAGGAGCGCATCAGCTCCTCTTCATGCTGATCCTTCCTTATTAAAATTATTAACAGCAGAACCTAGTAGCGAGTCTCCCTCTCCAATAAATATTCCGGCCCCGGCTACCAAAAATGTTTTAGAACGTCTAATCATTCATATCAGCAATAGCTGTAATTTAAAGTGCCGTTATTGCTATGCCCAGCAAGGGAATTACGGCCAAGCCAATAGTCTGATGCAGCCTGAAACTGCCTGTCAGATTATTGATTTTTTTGACAAAAAATATGACCACATTCAAAATATACAATTTTTCGGGGGTGAACCCCTCTTAAATCCATCCTTAATCAGTACTATTTGTCACTATTTAGAAGCCAAAACCGCCGCTAACCCTCACAAAGATCTACCTCGCTTCAGTTTGGTGACAAACGGAACCATCATCTCTGCGGAAATACTGCACTTATTAAAAAAATACCAAATTCATGTAACTGTTAGTATCGACGGAAATCTAGCCATTACCGATTATTTAAGGGGAAAGGGTACTTATCATAAAATAATGGGCACTATCAAGACCCTCACCACCCACCAGCTCTCTTTTAGTATCGAAGCTACGTATACCAGACATCACTTGGAACAAAAAATATCTTTGGCTAACTTAATGGATTATTTTTATGAAAATCTCGGCTTACACCAACAACACATTCCTTTTGTAGCCGTCCCACTCACAGATTCTTTAGCAATCCCGGAAGAAATAAGGATCGCCTTATCCCAAGAAGCCATTGGGCATTCTCTCAACAGTTTAAAATCGAAGCGCTATGTCATGGATAGTACCACCCAAAGACTCCTTAAAGCTCTTATCTTTAAAAAACCTACTCTGCTCTATTGTTCTGCCGGAGCCGCAACTCTCTGCGTCTCTTGTCAAGGGGATATTTACCCCTGTTTTATGTTTAATGAAAATCCGGCCTTTTTACTGGGTAATGCCGTTACTAATGATTTGGCCAACTCCAAACTATCCCGTTTCAGCAACCAGCTCAGGGAAGTAAATACTAAAAAAACTACCGAATGCCAACACTGCTTTGCGCGACAATTCTGTTTCGGTTGCATTGGTAATGATTATATCACTACTGGGAATTTAACTGAAAGACCTCACTGCCATTATTTTAAACAAATTAGTGAATTTTTCTTATTAAATTGCCATAAAATCTTGGCAGACCCCCTCACAGTAGCTCGAATCTATCAACTGTTGGCGTAAAGTTTACACCCTGACCATATAAATCTCTTTCCCCTTCACTTTTTGGCGGTCTTCCTGCCAGGGGGCTTTTTCTTTCTGCTTATTAAAATCAAAAACCACCAGATAGCCTCTCTCTAAGTTTTGACGCTCCAAATAGTCTGCTAGTTGCTTTAAGCCTTCTTGGTGAGCCTGCTCGCCATACCAGCGTTTTAGTTCGAGGACGTATTTATGATTATAAAAAGTAAGCACTACGTCTAGGCGTTTCTCCTCGGAAATCTGGACTTCTTTAAAATCAAAGCCAATACCGTTGATAATGGGTTTGAGAAAAGCCAGCATTAAAAGCCGCCCTTCCCTTTCGATAAACTTTTGGTCTTTTTGGCTATACTGCTCTCGCATGAATTGTTGAAATTTTTGAATAATCTTTTCCATTTGGAGTTCTTGATTGGTGATAAAATTATCCCGAAAACTATACCCCACGATCTCTCCTTCGATTTTTGAACTTAAATAATTATAAATGCGCTGGGCGTAGATGTTATTATGGATAGCCAGCTGGTTATGCTGCTTTTTAAAGATTCCGTAAAGAGTTCCCAGGTAAATTACCGGATTATCGATATTATAAGTATAGGTATATCCTTCAATAATTAAATCCCGCACGTATTTGGCTAATTCCAGGTTGTTTTCA
>JANQHU010000142.1 GCA_028282485.1 Bacillota bacterium | reverse complement strand
TGATAATAGGGCCGAATAGATTGTAACTGATTATAAGATGGTTTTAAGGGTTTATAGTCCCAAAGCCGGAGGTTAGAAAGAGCCGGATCACTAATTTCTAATTGGGCCATTTTTTGATTATCAGGCCGAAATACTTGATTAGTAATCTCGTTTAAACCATAAGCCGCTCTGGTGAATTTGATATGGTTTTGTAAATACTGTTTTTCTAATTCGTATTCATTAGGGGTTACCACAAAAGATTGAATTATATTAGGATAGAAGACCCAGAGAATAACCGAAGCTAACAACCAGGCTCCCAAACTCCCCAGGAGTAACCGAATTCCTTTTTGAAAAAGACTAATAATAATTACCGCAATCACGGCGATCACTAACCCGGAAAGAATATCAGCGGCCAAAAGGTTAGAGTGGGCAGCAGTGTAATTAATTCCAGTTAGTCGGATGTTTTCGGTAAACATTAGGTTATATTTACCTAATTGATAACTCCAAACCTTGATGATTAACAAGAAAATAGTAATGAGGGCTAAGTGGATCTTCGCCGGGGGCCAGAGATCCCATTTTTGGAGTTGAGCATCTTTAAAAGTGAGTGCCTTCGCTAAAACATATAAAAAGATAGTGTAAATTATTAACATAATAAGGGTTGATTGAAGCAGGGTAATTAGTTGGGAAAAGAAAGGAAGAGAAAAGAGAAAGAAACCTAAGTCTTTATTAAAAATCGGGTCCGTAGTCCCTACTGTCACTTGATTTAAGAACTGTTGAATCACCTTCCAGTCTACGGTAAAACCGGAAGCTAAAATAAAGGAGAGAATCCCGGCCACCAAAAGTCCTGGTAAGAGTATCGAGGTGCGGGAAAAATCGGGCCACAGCCCTGTTTGCTCACTATTACTATAAACTCGAACTCGGCCAAAAGCTTTCCGGGCAATAAAAAGATTGATCATAAAGCAGCAAAAGATGAGAAAGCCAGCCAAAAATTTCACTAAAGGTCCGGTGATAAGGGGGATCCAAAAAGAGTTAAAGGCCCCCATACTTTTAAACCATAACCAATCAAAATACTTGTTAATAAAGAAAGTGGCTCCCATAAAAAGAATGATTGCCGCAATCCATAAAAAATTTTGCCATCGTTTCATTAAAAAGCACTCCTTAAATTTTTTAGAATTGGTAGTTTACTTAGAATAATATGCAGTTTTCACTAAATTCAAAGCTATAATTTCTTGGTTTTAGGAAAAAATCCTGCTTCTAGAAGGAAGAATTTTATAAGTAGCGAATATTTTCAGTTGGATATTTTAGAGGATAGTATTCTTAATTAGTATTTTAAAAATTGAAATAATATAGTAAGGAGTAGTCAATTATGAGTACCAGTTTTGTAGAACTTTTAAAGCAGGGTTGGCAAGAAACAAAATTTTTATGTGTGGGGCTAGATACGGATTATCGGAAGTTACCAACCACCTTTCAAAAATTATCCGTTACCGAGGGGATCTATCAGTTTAACAAGGCAATTATTGACGCCACTGCCGAATATTGCTTGGCTTTTAAACCAAATACGGCCTTTTACGAGGGTTATGGAATAGCTGGCATGGAAGCCTTGCAGAAGACTAATGAATATCTCCGGGCCAATTATCCCGGGCACGTAATCATCTTAGATGCCAAGCGAGCGGATATCGGCAATACTAATTTGGGTTATGTTAAGGCAGCATTTGAAGTTATGGGGGCCCATGCTATTACTGTCCATCCCTATCTGGGGGAAGAAGCGCTTCATCCCTTTCTGAAAGATCCCCAGTATGGAGTGATTGTGCTTTGTCATACTTCTAATCCTGGAGCTGGCGAATTCCAAGAATTAGAGGTAAATGGCAAAAAATTATATCAAGTAGTGGCTCACCAAGTGGCTACCAAATGGAATCTAAATGGTAATTGTGGTTTGGTAGTAGGAGCAACCTATCCCGATGAATTAGAAAAAGTGCGGCGCCTGGCGCCAGACTTGCCATTATTAATCCCTGGGATTGGGGCTCAAGGTGGGGATCTCTTTCTAACAGTAGCTAAAGGGTTGGCAGCCAACGGGCAAGGAATTATGGTCAATGCTTCGCGGAGTATTCTTTATGCTTCTTATGATAAAGATTTTGCTACGGCGGCCGCTACTGAAGCCAAACGCTTGGATCAGGCTTTGCGGGAAGCGGCTACTCAAAAACTCTGAAGGCCCGGCAAGGCTGCTAAAATGAAGGTAGAAAGATTTAAGAGCCCTCGGAATTAAAAACCATGAAATTTATGTAATTAAGGAGTGTTTAGTTGAAATGCGTGTTTTGTCTGGAATTCAACCATCCGGAAGTCTACATATTGGCAATTATTTTGGAATGATGAAACGAATGATTACTTATCAAGAGCAGCATGAATTATTTTGTATGATCGTCAATTTTCATGCCTTAACTTCCCAGTTTGATGCGGTTAGACTGCGGGAGCAGACTTTGGAAGCAGTAGTTGATTTTTTGGCCTTGGGTCTAGATCCTGCTCAAGCAGTCTTTTGGGTCCAGTCGGATGTTCCCGAGGTTTTGGAATTGACCTGGTATTTGAGCAATATTACTGGTATTGGTTTGCTAGAACGCTGCCATTCCTATAAAGATAAATTAGCCAAAGGAATTCCGGCCAGCCATGGTTTATTTTCCTATCCGGTGTTGATGGCAGCGGATATTCTGCTTTACGGCTCGGAGTTGATTCCCGTGGGTAAAGATCAAAAACAACATGTGGAAGTGGCTCGGGATTTGGCGTTGCGTTTTAATAATACATACGGCGAGACTTTTATCATTCCCGAAGTAGCAATCGAAACCGAGCTTGCGACAATCCCCGGAATTGACGGACAGAAAATGTCAAAATCCTATGGCAATACTATTGAGATTTTTGCTGACGAGCAGACTTTAAAACAAAAAGTAATGTCCATCAAAACCGATTCCACACCAGTGGACCAACCGAAACCCATTGTAGGTAATCCCCTGTTGGATTTATATTCATTATTTCTCGATAAGAAAGAGCAAGTAGAACTGAAAGAGCGTTTCTTAACTCCGGGCTTAAAGTATGGCCAAGTCAAAAAAGAGTTGTTTGGCGTGATTTGGGATTACTTTGCTCCTTACCGGGCGCAAAGAGCCGCGATTACTACTAATGATGCCCTAGCGGTTTTAAAGACCGGAGCGCAAAAAGCTCGCGAGGTAGCCCGAATTTATGTGGAGAAAGCCCGGCAAAGGGTCGGAGTTAAATACCAAGATTAGCAAAAGTAAAGATATCTAGTAAGAAGCAAAGGAGTTGGGAAATAACTAATGACCTTAGAACTGAGCAGTCTGAAAAAAGCCATAACTTCTTTACAAGAAATTATTTTTAAAACTGAAGACGAGCCGTTTATGGAGCAATTAGATGAAATAGCGGTACGGGGTTTGCAAGCAGGAGTAATTCAAAACTTTGAATTTACTTATGAATTATCCTGGAAATATATGAAAAGGTGGTTGGCTATCAACATCGGAAATGCCTATGTTGACGGTATCTCTAGAAAAGAGCTCTTTCGAATTAGTGCTGAAAATTTATTAATTGCTGATGTTGCGGCCTGGCTGAAATATCATGAGGCGAGAAATATCACTTCTCACACTTATAATGAAAATACCGCTCTCGAAGTATTTGCTATAGCCAAAGAATTCTTGCAAGACGCCCAAAATTTATATCAAAATCTTGAGGCCAAAAATGATTGATCTGAGTCCGAAAAATTTTACTTTAGTCAAAAATATTTTAGCAAAACACCTTAAGAATTATGAAGTCTGGGTTTTTGGTTCACGAGTAAAAGGAACTGCTCGTAATTATTCGGACCTGGATCTGGTAGTTTTGGGGGATGAAAGATTAGATCTGCAAAGAATTTTGGCAGCTAAAGAAGCTTTTGCCGAATCGGACCTAACTATTCGCGTTGATTTAATTAACTGGGAAAAACTTGCCGATTCTTTTCGGCGTATTATACTTGAAAAATATGAAGTAATTCAGGAAAAAGAAAATGGAAAAGGTGGTTTTAATAATATGAGTATGGATAGTTTAGCCAAAATTGGAGTGGCTATCCCGGAAGTTTTATTACCGCTCCAGGCATTAGATTTAAAAAAATGGGCGGTAGTTGCTTGTGATCAATATACCTCCGAGCCGGAATATTGGGAAGAAGTCGCGACTGTGGTGGGGGAAAGCCCTTCCACCTTAAAAATGATTTTTCCAGAAGTTTATTTAGAAAAAGGAAATGCGACTCAGCGCATTGCTGAAATTAGAGAAAATATGGAAAAATACTTAAATGAAAATATCTTGGTGCCGCAACAACCAGGCTTCATTTATGTGGAAAGATATACTAGCAAAGGACAACTACGGCGCGGTTTAGTCTTGGCTCTGGATCTCGAATGTTATGATTATCACCGTGGCTCAAAAACCTTAATTCGGGCCACCGAAGGGACGATTATTGACAGATTACCCCCGCGGGTCAAAGTACGAGAAAAAGCCCTACTGGAGTCACCCCACATTATGATCCTAGTGGATGATCCGGCTTGTCAAATTATTGAGCCTTTACAAAAGATGAAGAATGATTTTACTCCGGCTTATGAGACAGAATTAATGATGAAGGGGGGCCGCGTCAATGGTTATTTGATCGATAAACCGGAAATACTGGCTAAAATCGGAGCAAAATTGCACGAATTAATCAGTCCCGCCGTCTATACGCAAAAGTATCAGCTACCCCAGAACGATGCCCCCTTACTCTTTGCCGTAGGAGACGGTAATCATTCCTTAGCCACTGCCAAAGCTGTTTGGGAAAAGGTCAAATCCCAGGCCAAGGATACGGCTGAAGTTATGAATCATCCGGCCCGTTACGCTTTGGTAGAACTAGTTAATTTACATGATTCCTCACTAATTTTTGAACCAATTCACCGGGTGGTCTTTAATATATCCTTAGCCGACTTCCAAAAAGAGATGACTGATTATTTTGGGGGAGAAGTTAGTTTTGAGCCGAGCACCACGACCGATCTTTATCAAGAAGTCTTAACTAAACGGGCCACCGCCAAAGAGCATCATTTTATTGGTTTAGTTCAGGAAAAATTTCAAGGCCTAATCCAGATTACTAAGCCGCAACATAATTTGGAAGTTGGTTCTTTACAAGCGTTTTTGGATCAATTACTACAAAATTATCAGGAAACAACCTTGGACTATGTCCACGGCGAAAAGGTAGTTGCTGATTTGGGGAGTCGCCCGGGAAATATTGGGCTTTATTTACCACCCATGGGCAAAGATTCGCTCTTTAAAACGGTGATTACCGAAGGGGCCTTACCCCGCAAGACCTTTTCCATGGGCGATGCCGAAGACAAACGCTTTTATTTAGAATGTCGCCGTATTTTTTATTAATTTAAAAAGTTGATTAAGTATCGGGGACTAATTGTTTGAAGGAGAGAAATAATCATTATGAAGTACTTAAGCACTCGCGGCGAATACGCCGGATTAACCGCGCTAGAGACCATTTTCCTGGGGATCGCTCCAGGCGGAGGGCTGTTTTTACCAGAAGCAATCCCCCAGATAAACCAGAATGAATTAAAAAGTTTATTAACAGCAGATTATGCAACTGTTGCTCAAGAAATCTTAAAATATTTTATTCCGGAGTTGGCACCGGAAAAATTAAAGCAAATTTTGGCCTCGGCTTATGCTTATCCGGCCAAATTCAACCAGCGGGAGATCACTCCCGTAACTCAGCTAAGCCACCAAGAATACTTATTGGAATTATGGCACGGTCCGACCCATGCTTTTAAGGATCTGGCTTTACAACTGCTACCTTTTTTAATGACAGAAGCCAATCGGTCGGTAGGGGAGCCAAACCAAGAGATTATTATATTAACCGCTACTTCCGGGGATACTGGAAAAGCGGCTTTAGCAGGCTTTGCCGATATTCCTGGAATTAAAATCTTCGTCTTTTTTCCTGAAGATGGAGTGAGTGAGATTCAGCGCTTGCAAATGCTTACCCAAAAAGGAAGTAATACCCACGTGATCGCGGTTAAAGGTAATTTTGATGATACTCAAAATGGGGTCAAACAAATTTTTACTAATCAGGAGTTAAGCACTAAGCTGAAAACCCGGGGGCAAGTTTTTTCCTCGGCCAACTCCATTAACTGGGGCCGTTTAATGCCCCAAATTGTTTATTATTTTTATGGCTATTTACAACTCTGCCGGCAAGGGGCTTTGGAAGTGGGTCAACCGTTGAATGTGGCAGTTCCTACTGGTAATTTCGGCAACATTTTGGCAGCTTATTATGCTAAACAAATGGGCTTGCCATTGCGTAAATTGATTTGTGCTTCTAATACCAATAAAGTGCTGACCGACTTTATTAATGAGGGAGTCTATAATAAAAATCGCCAATTCTTTACTACGATCTCTCCCTCAATGGATATTTTAATATCGAGCAATTTGGAAAGACTCTTGTTTTTACTGGCCGATGGAGAGACTCATTTGATTAAAAACTTAATGAAGCAATTGCAAACCAACGGTAGTTACCAGATTGACAGAGCAATTCGAGAGAAGATGGGGCATCATTTTTATGGTGGTTATGCTACCGAATCAGAGACTAAGGCGCTGATTAGAAGTCTCTATCAGGAAAAGGGCCAAGTAGTAGACCCCCATACAGCCGTAGGATTAAAGGTGGCGCGGGATTATCAGCAAACCAGTGGAGATAAGACCCCCCTCCTCCTGGCCGCCACAGCGAGCCCTTATAAATTTAATGCTAGCGTTTTGGAAGCAATTCAGGGGGAGTCGGCAGGTATTAGAGAAAAAAGTGAGTTTCAGTTATTAGAAGAATTAGAAAAACTTTCTCAAATACCAATTCCGGATAATTTAAAAGAACTCTTGGAATTACCAGTAATTCATCAAAAAGTTTGTACTAAAGAAGCCATGGGCCAGATAACCAGTGATTTGCTAGGGTTTTAGCTGAAAGTGTATGAAGGATGGAGGGCGAGTGCTTTTGACCGAAGAAAAGCTAGTTATAGATACTTACCGGGGTTTTCGCTTAGATGATTTTCAAAAGGAAGCCATTTGTGAATTAGAAAAAGGAAAATCGGTGTTGGTTTCTGCCCCTACTGGGGTGGGGAAAACTTTAATTGCGGATTATTTAATTGAGCAAGCGATTCTTAAAGAAGAACGCATTATCTATACAGCACCAATTAAAGCATTATCCAACCAAAAGTATAAAGATTTTAAAAAACTATACGGGAAGGCTCAAGTGGGGATCGTGACCGGAGATATTGTCATTAATGCCGAAGCTCCCGTTTGTCTAATGACCACGGAAATTTTACGAAATATTCTCCATCAAGATCGCCAACGCTTGGCCGGAATTACCCATATTATCTTTGACGAGATCCATTATCTATCCGACGAAGACCGGGGGACGGTTTGGGAAGAATCCTTGATTTTTATGCCCGACTCCATCCGGATTTTGGGCCTTTCCGCCACCATTCCCAACGTTACAGAGTTGGCCGGGTGGATTGCAGAGATTAAATCTCATCCAGTCTCAGTAGTGACCAAAAAGGAGCGCGTGGTTCCCCTCAAACATTTTCTGTTTGAAAAACATTTGAGCGAGACTGATTTAAAAGCAGTTTTACGTTACCAAAAAAAATTGGCCAACGATTCGGAGCAGAAAGAGGTTTTGGTCAAACGCGATATCGAGACCACCCATGCGGATTTCATTAAATTTATTCAGCAAAAAAAGAGCCTACCCTGCCTCTACTTTGTCTTTAGTCGGCGGATGTGTGAGACAAAAGCAGAAGAATTAAGCCATTACCGAAGCTTTTTAACCACTGCCGAAGTCAACCAAGTCGAAGCAATCTGTGAGCGGTTTAGTATCGAGTATGGTATTTTTAATATGAAGACTTTTTTTCAAGCCAAGGCCTGTTTGATTAAAGGAATTGGTTATCATCATGCCGGGCTTTTACCCGGATTGAAAGAAATAGTAGAAACTCTATTTGCCATGGGCTTAATAAAAGTGATGTATGCGACCGAAACTTTTGCCGTCGGGATTAATTATCCGGTGAAAACAGTCTGTTTTGATAGCCCCGCCAAGTATGATGGGATTACTTTTCGGCCCCTGAATAATTTGGAATATTTTCAAATGGCGGGTCGCGCCGGCCGGCGGGGCATTGATGATGTCGGAATGGTCTATATTTTAGCTAATCTTTATAATTTAAGAGTGGAGGAGTTCCCTAGTCAAAATGCTGAAGATATTGAAGAATTAAAAAGCCAGTTTAACCTCTCTTATAATTCGGTTTTAAACTTAAAGCGAAATCACCACCATGAAGAAATTGAACAGATTTTAAATCAGAATTTTGCTACCTATCAAGCCCGGGAAGATAAACGGCGTTTTGAAGCCCAATTGAAAAAGAAGAACCAGGAATTTGATGATCTAAGCTCCCATATTTGCGACCATCGCCACGATCCAAATTGCCCCATTGTTTACCGCAAAATTCGCCAAAAAATTAAAAAGAAACAGCGCCGTTTACGTTTTATAAAGGGGCGCGCCCGGGAGGCTGTTTTAAAAGAAATCAGCTTGATGAAGCAGAGTTTAGAAGCTATTCAGGTGCGAAGCTGCTCGGAAAAAAATCAAAAAACCTGTACGGAGCAGATTTTAAGCTTAGATAATCTTAATAAAAGATTATCTAAGCTGGAGGAAAGAGCCGGACGCATTATTACCTCCGGTCGTTTTAGTGATGATTTAAAACTAAAACAAGAGATTTTAGAAGAATTAGATTATCTAAAAGAAGGAGAGCTCTTACCCCGGGGGGAGTTTGCGGCTCAAATTTATATTCAAGAATTACTGATTACAGAATTATATTTTAACGGAATTTTTCATAATTTAGATGTTGATCAATTAAATGCTTTAATTGTCGGAGTTGATTACGAACCCCGAAAAGGGGAGTTTTACCCCAGAAAGCTTCCTTTTGAGATCTAACCCGTAAAAACCATAATCCGCAACTTAGTCTACCGTTACGGAGTGGACGAGCGAGATGCCGGTTTCCACCCAAGTTTAGCTAATCTGGCCTATCGTTTTAGCCAAGGGCTAGCTTTTGTTGACCTTTTAAAAGAAGCCGAGAATATTCAAGAAGGAGATATTGTGCAAGCTTTTCGCCGGGGCATTGATATTTTAAGACAAATTAAAGCAGCCTGTAGTCAAGAAGATCCGGGATTAGCTGCCAAAATCAAAGAGGCGATGGACCGCTTAGACCGGGATTTAATTCAAGTGAATTTATAAAAATATATGATTTATTTTTACTAGATTTTTTTAATTTAAGGAACTTTTTTTACCTCTTGACAAATAACCAGAGGAGTGTTATGTTTTATATATAGTTAGCACTCTTTGCAGAGGAGTGCTAACAAAATTAATTTTAATAAAGAGGTGCTTTCAAATGGCCTCAAAAATGGATGACCGTAAGAGGCGGATTTTAAAAATAATTACCGACGACTATATTGCTTCGGCGGAACCCGTCGGTTCGCGAACGGTAGCGAAACGTTATGATTTAGGGTTATCGGCAGCCACCATTCGTAATGAAATGGCTGATTTAGAAGAAAGAGGTTATTTAGAACAACCTTATACTTCTTCGGGGAGAGTTCCTTCTGAATTAGGGTACCGTTATTATGTTGACGCCCTTATTTCTATGCGTAATTTAACTGAAAAAGATGTTAGTTATATTATTAAGGAACTAGATAATCATTCCCAAGGGATTGAAGCGGTAATTCATCAGACTTCAAAGCTTTTAACCCAATTGACTAAATACCCGGCTATCATTATGGCCCCGGAAGTTCAATCGTCTCTGTTGAAACATATTCAAATTATTAAATTATCGGAAACCACCGGCTTAATGGTCCTGGTAACTAATTCGGGACATGTTGAGAATAAGATTATTGAATTGAAAGGGAATTTATCCGAAGAAGAATTAGAAAAAATTTCAAATCTTTTAAATCATCATTTACGCGGGGTTTCTTTAAAAGCTCTTCCCAATTCACCGCTGATTGATCTTATTAATGGGGAGCTACTTTTTTATGACCGTTTTTTCGGGGAAGCCCTTAAAGTATTAATTCGTTCCTTATTTGAAAGTCATAGCGGTGAACGAGTCTACGTAGACGGCACCGCCAAGATTTTGGAACAACCGGAATTTGCTGATTTAGCAAGATTTAAGCCATTATTATGTTTGTTTGAAGAAGAAGAAAAGTTATACCGTTTGCTAGCCGGACATCAATGTGCTAAAGCACAAGTGAAAATCGGACACGAAAATCAAGATTTTGATATTCGTGATTGTAGTGTGGTTACCGCCAGCTACGAGATAGCTGGTAAAACAGTAGGGGTAATAGGAGTTTTGGGACCTACCCGCATGGAGTATGCCCGAGTTATGCCAATTGTTGAATATACGGCTACCATTTTAAGCAACCTTCTGACTCGCTTAAACAAGAAATAGTTAAAATCATATTTGGTAAATTTGGGAACTATTTAGGAGAAATTAACGTTAGTTTTAATTGAAAAAAGTAGATCAGTGGTTGATGGAGGTTATCAAAGTGTCAAAAAAAGATTGTCAAAAAAAGAAGTTAGATGAGTTAAATCAGCTTCCGAAAGAAGACCCAAATGGGGAAGTTAATCAAGCAGCAGAAGACGAAGCCAATTTTCGTGAAGCAGCAGCATGTTCTTGTAAGTGTAAAGAAGATCAAAATGAAACAAAATTAGAAGAATTAGAAAAAGAACTGGCAGCACTGAAGAAAGAAAAAGAAGATTTTTGCAGTAAGAATCTCCGCATTCAGGCTGATTTTGATAACTTTCGTCGGCGGAGCCGCCAAGAGTTAGAACAGATGAATTTAACTGCTTGTAGTGAGCTTTTAAAAACTATTCTCCCGGTTATCGATAATTTTGAAAGAGCTATCAATAGTTATAATGCCGAGGCCGCGGTCAGTTGGCAAGAAGGCATTCAGATGACATTTAAACACTTTTTAAGTATTTTAAATAACGAGGGTTTGGAACCAATTGCCGCGACTAACGAGCCCTTTGATCCTCAAATTCATGAAGCAATGCTCCAAGAAGAGTCTGAAGAAGTGGAACAGGCACAAGTAATTGAAGAGTTACAAAAAGGATATAAATATAAAGGAAAATTAATTAGGCCAGCTTTAGTTAAAGTGGCTGTCCCTAAATGATAATTTATAATAATAATTTTATTAGGAGGTACATATAAATGGCAAAAGTATTGGGTATTGATTTGGGAACTACAAATTCCTGTGTAGCAGTAATGGAAGGCGGGGAGGCAGTAGTCATCCCTAATGCAGAAGGAGGACGGACTACTCCTTCGGTACTCGGTTTTTCGAAAACCGGAGAACGTTTAGTGGGGCAGATTGCCAAACGGCAAGCTGTAGCCAATCCCGAAAGAACCGTAGTTTCTATTAAAAGAAGAATGGGCACTGATTACAAAGTAGCCATTGATGATAAAAACTACACCCCGCAAGAGATTTCAGCCATGATTTTACAAAAGTTAAAGTCTGATGCCGAAAGTTATTTGGGGGAAAAGATTGAAAAAGCAGTAATTACCGTTCCTGCTTACTTCTCAGATTCCCAACGCCAAGCAACCAAAGATGCTGGGAAGATTGCTGGGTTAGAAGTATTGCGGATTATCAACGAACCCACCGCTGCCGCTCTGGCTTATGGTTTAGATAAAGGTGGCGATCACACCATTTTAGTTTATGACTTAGGTGGTGGAACCTTTGACGTCTCCATTTTAGAATTGGGAGATGGGGTTTTTGAAGTTAAAGCTACCAGCGGAAACAATCGTTTGGGTGGCGATGATTTTGATGAAAAGATCGTTAACTGGATGGCTGAAGAATTTAAGAAAGAAAACGGGCTGGACCTGCGTAACGACCGGATGGCCTTACAAAGATTAAAAGAAGCAGCCGAAAAAGCCAAGATTGAGTTGTCTGGTTTGGCAACCACGGCGATTAACCTGCCGTTTATTACCGCCGTAAATGGGGAGCCCAAACATTTAGACTTAACCTTAACTCGGGCCAAATTTGACGAAATTACTTATGAATTAGTTGAAGCTACCGTAGGGCCTACCAAACGAGCCTTAGCTGATGCCGGACTGGAAGCCAAAGAGATTGATAAAGTGATCTTAGTGGGCGGTTCCACCAGAATCCCGGCCGTTCAGGAAGTGGTAAAGAAAGTTATTGGCAAAGAACCCTATAAGGGAGTAAATCCGGATGAGGTTGTCTCCATTGGGGCGGCCATTCAAGCTGGGGTTTTAACTGGTGAAGTTGATAATATTGTTTTACTGGACGTTACTCCTTTATCATTAGGTTTGGAGACTCTCGGCGGGGTCTTTACCCGAATTATTGACCGAAATACCACAATCCCCACCTCCAAATCGCAAATTTTCTCCACAGCAGCGGATAATCAAACCGCAGTGGATATCCATGTTCTCCAAGGCGAACGGCCTATGGCTCCGGACAATATCACTCTAGGTAGATTTCGTTTAGACGGAATTCCGCCGGCACCACGCGGTATTCCCCAAGTAGAAGTTACCTTTGATATTGATGCCAACGGAATCGTGCACGTTTCCGCCAAAGATAAAGGCACTGGTAAAGAACAAAAAGTAACTATTACTTCTTCGAGTGGCTTGTCAGATGATCAAATCAACAATATGGTTAATGATGCCGAGAAATATGCAGAGGAAGATCAGAAGCGGCGGGAAGAGATTGAAAAAATTAACGAGGCTGATAGCTTAGTATATACCACCGAAAAAACTTTGAATGATATTGGTGATAAAGCGGATCAAAGTAAAGTTGAGCAAGTGAACCAAGCCAAAGATGAATTGAAAAAAGCAGTAGAGGCTAGAAACCTTACGGAAATTGATAATGCTAAAGCTAATCTGGAGAAGATCTTACACGAATTATCAGCTACCATTTACAATGCCGAAGGTCAACAAGGGGCTCCTGAGGCGGATGCCACCAATCCAAACCCTGAAAATTACGGTCCCCAAGAAGATGGCCCAACGGTAGATGCTGATTATAAAGTGCAAGATGAAAAATAATTTTATTTTAAAGAAGGATATACCAAAATGGCAAAACGAGATTATTATGAAGTACTAGGAGTCGGGAAACAAGCTGGTGATGACGAAATTAAAAAAGCCTTTCGCAAACTAGCCCGCCAATATCATCCTGACGTTAATAAGGATAATCCCAAAGAAGCCGAAGTTAAATTTAAAGAGGCTAATGAGGCTTACGATGTCTTAAGTGACTCGCAAAAGCGGGCCGCTTATGACCGTTTCGGCCATGCTGCCAATGATCCTAATTTTGGCGCCGGTGGAATGGGTGAAGGTGGCTTTGGTGATTTTGGCTTTGATGGTTTCGGCGATATTTTTGAAATGTTTTTTGGTAGTGGCAGTCGAACCACCCAAAAAAGAGGCCCCCAAAGAGGGAATGATCTCCGTTATGATATGGAAGTGGCTTTTGAAGAAGCAGTTTTTGGCAAAGAGACTACCATTAATATTCCCCGCACGGAAACTTGTGCTACCTGTAAAGGGAATAAAGCGAAACCCGGCACTCCCATTAAGACATGTCCTGGATGTAATGGTTCCGGTCAAGTTCAAGTTACCCAGAGCACTACTTTTGGTCGTTTTGTAAATGTAAA
>JANQHU010000139.1 GCA_028282485.1 Bacillota bacterium | reverse complement strand
GCGCGCATATCATGTGAAGACCGTCAAGTTAGAACTGATGCTTTAGTAGCCTTAATCGAAGCCGCTGAACAAGTTGCTAAACAACCAAATCATAGTGAGTGAGCATGATTTGGTTGTTCTTCCTTAATTTGGGATAAATTTTTAATATATTTTGAAGCGATCCAATTGCTATTTTAATAGTAAATAATTGAAATTTTTGAAAAAAATTTTTCTTTGACTTGTTAATGAAAAAGAGATCCGTTATAATAGAGAATGATTAAAAATTGTGCGGAATTTGTCATTATGGTATAATTTATTTTACTGTAATCATTAATTTTCTGGTAGAAGTTCATTTACTAACTAAATCTAAGATAGTAGTAATATTAGAACTTCCTTTGTTAACAGGCACAAAATAGGAGGTGTAGTAGAGTTTTGGGTTTTTTTAATAAGCAAGAACCGAAGATCTTGCTAATTCCTTTAGGTGGTTTGGGTGAGATAGGTAAAAACATGACTGTAGTGGAATACGCCGGGGATATAATTGTAATTGATTCCGGATTAATGTTTCCCGACGAAGGGATGTTGGGTATTGATATTGTGATTCCGGATATCAGTTATTTAATTGAAAATCGTGAACGAGTACGAGCGATTGTTTTAACCCATGGTCATGAAGATCATATTGGGGCACTGCCCTATGTGCTTAAACAACTTAATGTACCTATTTACGGGACTAAACTAACTTTAGGATTAGCCAAAGGTAAATTTGAAGAACATAACATGGCGCGAGATGTTAAATTAAATTATATCCAGGCAGGGGATAAAATTAAAATTGCTAGCTTTAATATTGATTTTATTCATGTGAACCATAGTATTGCTGATGTAGTTGCTTTAGCGATACATACCCCCATTGGCACTATTTTGCATACGGCGGATTTTAAATTTGATCATACTCCGGTAGATGGGAAGGTAACTGATTTTCATAAATTAGCGGAGTTAGGCGACAAAGGCGTTTTATTGTTACTTTCCGATAGCACTAATGTAGAAAAAACGGGTTATACTCGCTCCGAAAGTGAATTATCGAAAACATTTGAAGAGCTCTTCATGGAGGCGGATGGCCGGATTTTAGTAGCAACATTTGCTTCAAATATTCATCGCATCCAACAAATCATTGATACGGCTATCCAACATAACCGGAAGGTGGCTTTTGCTGGGAGAAGTATGCTTAATGTTGCTAGTATTGCTATGGATTTAGGCTATTTACAAATTCCCGATGAAGTACTGATTGAACTGGATGAAATTGATAAGTACGATTTAAAACAAATTGCCATTATTACTACGGGAAGTCAAGGAGAGCCTATGTCGGCCCTTTCCAAAATGGCCATAGCCGAACATAAAAGAATCAATATAATCCCTGGAGATACGGTTATTATTTCGGCTTCGGCGATTCCGGGAAATGAAAAATTAGTAGCTAGAACTATTAACCATTTGTTTAAGCAAGGAGCTCGAGTGATTTATGAGTTGGCTTCGGCGATTCATGTTTCCGGACACGCAAGTCAAGAAGAACAAAAGTTAATGATCAATTTAACCAAACCCAAATTTTTCATGCCCGTCCATGGGGAATACCGTCATTTAGTTCAGCATGCCAAATTAGCCTTAGACTTAGGAATTGATGGTGAAAATGTCGTTATTTCAGAGATTGGTGATGTAATCGAAGTAACTCCTGAACGAATTAAAATTGCTAGCAAAGTTTCTTCGGGTAATGTCTTTGTGGATGGTTTAGGAGTAGGGGATGTAGGTAATATTGTTTTAAGAGATCGAAAACAATTATCTAAAGATGGAATTTTAATAGTAGTAATAACTATTGATAAAGAAAATAAGCGAATTTTAGCCGGTCCGGATATTGTTTCCCGGGGCTTTGTTTATGTGCGGGAATCAGAAAAACTGATTGATGAAGCCAGAGAAAAGGTGAAGATCGCTATGGATCGGTGTACGGAATTTTCTGATTGGTCGGTATTAAAAAATCAAATTCGGGAAATTTTAAGTAAACATTTATACGGTAGAATGAAAAGACGCCCCATGATTTTACCGATTATCATGGAAGTCTAGTAATAATTTTAATAGTTTTTCTTTGTTCCTTTAGCCTATATATAAAAATAAAGATCTTGAAGATTATTTGTGTATAGCAGTGCTATACACCGTTTTTTTATGCATTTTTAATGAAACTTAAAAAAACAATCATTTAGTTAACTATTTTGATTAAATCTAATAAAATCTGGTGGTAATCATGGAAAAAGGCGAGTTACTCTATTGGTTGTGGTGGAATCGTGTTCCGGGCATCGGGCCAAACCGTTTTTATAAATTATTAAAAAGATTTGCCTCCATGAAAGAGGCTTGGTTTGCTTCGGAAACAGATCTGCAAAAAATCATAGGTACGAAGTTATTTAAGCAAAAACAAAAAATAGCTATTTTATGGGATCCCGAAAAAGAATTACAATTAATTGAAGAAAAAGGCTATACCTTATATTGTTATACTGATGCCGATTATCCCCCAAACTTAAAACATATTTACGATCCTCCGCCCCTCTTATATTGTTGGGGAGAAATAAAAAAGATGGATGAACGAGGGGTGGCGCTTATTGGCACCCGTAAACCATCGTTATCAGGTAAAATTACCGCCCAAGAGTTGGCGGGGCAGTTGGTTAATCAAGAGATAACTATTGTTAGTGGCATGGCCCGGGGGATTGATTCGGAAGCACACCGGGGGGCTTTGGAAGCCCAGGGGCGAACAATTGCCGTATTAGGATCGGGATTGGATGTGGTTTATCCACCAGAAAATGAAGAATTAATGCAGCAGATCGCCCAAAACGGGGCTGTCTTGTCAGAGTTTGCTCTCGGCACCAAACCTTTAGCGGGCAATTTTCCAGCACGGAATCGGATTATTAGTGGTTTGAGTTTAGGAGTAGTAGTAATTGAAGCAGCTAAAGACAGTGGTTCCCTAATAACTGCAGAAATAGCCTTAGAACAAGGGAGAGAAGTTTTTGCTGTTCCCGGCAATATCAGTAGTGAAAATACCAAAGGCCCTCACCTTTTAATTAGGCAAGGGGCTAAATTAGTGGAGAATTATGAAGATATTTTAAGTGAACTCAGTATTAAACCGATGAAGTACAGACATAACAATAGTACGAATGAAGAATTAAGAAAAGCTTCATTAAGCGAAGTTGAGCAGCAAATTTTAGGGGTGATGAAGCAGGAACCTCTACATATTGATCAAATCATTCGTGATACTAAGTTAGCAACAGCTGAAGTAGGGACAACTTTGGTCCAAATGGAATTAAAATCACTTATCAAACGTTTTCCGGGTCAGATGTATCAGCGGATTATCTAATTTAAATTAATAGAAAATATGATTTAAATTTTTAAATTTTTAATTTTTTGTATATTTTTCAATTAAAATTAAAGTGATATAATATAGCCAGTTTTTATTATCTATTTAATATTTTAATATAATCTTAAAGAGAAGTTTAAAAGTTGCCGAAATATAAACTAGGCTGAAGTCAAGGGGATGAGCAAAATGGAAAGAGTAATAGAGATTGTTAATTATGTAATGAAGCAAATAATCTTTGAAGGAAAGCATTTTGATTCTGAGGTTGATTTAATGGCTTCTTTAGTAGAACTTGGTTATAGTGAAGAAGAGATTTCCGTAGCTTTTAAATTACTTCATACAATCCCATATGACTTAAATTCTGATAAAGGATTTAACATTATTGATAATGATAGTACCAGTCATCGCGTTCTAAGTCCGGGGGAACAAAAAAAATTGACTTTTTCCTGTCAAGAAGAGATTCTACGCCTGAAAAATAATTCTTTATTAAATAATGAAGAGTTTGAAAAGGTACTAGTAGAAGCAATTTTGTTTGAAAGTCAAAATATAGGACTTAAAGAGTTAGAAATGATTTTGCATAAAGTGGTACATGATGAGGAACGATTATTAATGATTTTGGCACAGTTAGGACGCTATGGAAATAATAATTTATTCTTTAATTAATTATTTTAAATATTTCGGGT
>JANQHU010000137.1 GCA_028282485.1 Bacillota bacterium | reverse complement strand
TTGAAAGCTTATTTAGGGAAACCATATGATCAATTACTTTTAGTTGATCTAATCTGTCATGGGGTTCCCAGTCCTAAATTGTTTGAAAAATATTTGGATCATCTTGCCGCAAAACATCGGGGGATAATCACTAATTTTACTTTTCGAAATAAATCTAGTTACAATACTTCTTTAGGTTGTGCCTATACCTTTCGCCAAAAAACGAAGCAGAAGACCAAGTTAATGTCGTGGTACTGTTCTCCGTATTTTTATGGTTTTGAACAAAGCCTCTTATCCCGGCCGCTTTGTTATAATTGTGAATATGCTAACCCTAGAAGAGAAGGTGATATTACCTTAGGTGATTTCTGGGGAGCTCAAGCCTATTTTCACGATGTGGAAGCCGAAAAAGGCTTGTCAGTTATGCTCCTAAACTCAGCAAAGGCCGAAGAGATTTTTGCAAAAATCAAAGGCCAGATTGAATGCCGGGAGTCGACTTTTGAAAACGCCAGCCGTAAAAACAAAAATTTGCTCAAGCCCGCTGCAAAGCCGGAAGTTAGAGGGGTTATTTATAATGAATTATATCAAGGTAGTTTTAAAGAGAAAAGTAAAAAATATTTACGACCTCAAAAATATTACAGATATTATCTAGCGAGTAGAATCCCCCAGAAGTTAAAAACTTTCGTAAAATTATTTGTTAAATAAGTGAGGAATAGTCATGAAAATACTAACAATTACACTCCATAGTTTGCAAAATCCTGGTTCGGTCCTGCAAGCTTTTGGCTTACAACATTTTTTGCAAGCACAAGGGTATGACACAGAAATTATTGATTATCGGCCTGCTTATGTATCCACAGGCAAGAAGAAGTTTAGAGTAGCTTTGGGTAAACTGCTCTTTATGGCCTCTTATTTAAGAAGAACCAAAAAGTTTAATGCTTTTCTCAGGGATTATCTGAGGCTAACGCCAAAACGATATCCTAAATATAAACTATTAGTCGAAAATCCCCCGGAAGCAGACGTCTATATAACGGGCAGTGATCAAATCTGGAATAGTAGTTATGATTGTGGGCGGGACGAAGCCTTTTACCTCGGCTTTGTGAAAAAAGGGGTCAAAATGTCTTATGCAGCGAGCATCGGCAAAGAAGTTGTCCCCCGAAATGAAGTCCAATGGATCACCAAGCATCTTAAGGATTTTGACTTCATTTCGGTTCGGGAGAAAACCTCACAAACTTTGTTAAAAAGTAAGGGAATCGCCAATGTCTCCTATGTTTGTGATCCTGTCTTATTGGTTGAGGAGGCAGAATACCGCCAGATGGCCCGGCCGCCGGTTGCTTACGGGAAATATGTGGCCGTCTATTTGGTTGATAAAAGCCCTTTATTAGATGAGCTGGTGGCTGCTTTAAAAGAAAGATATGGCTATAAAATAGTGCTGATTGGCGGGTTTTCAAAACGCTGTCAGGCTGATTTTCATATAAAAGATATGGGACCGAGGGATTTTTTGGGTTTAATTGCCGGAGCCGAATTTGTGATAGCCAGTTCTTTTCATGCCACGGTTTTTTCGCATATTTTTCGGAAAAAGTTTGCGGTTATCTTACCGGAGGGAAATGGGGCGCGCATGGAACAGTTTTTAGAAATAACTCAGCTGACCCACCGGATTATTCGTAAGTCCGATGATTTGGAAAATGTCTGGCAAGAAATTAATTATGATCTGGTAGGAGACCTACTCACTTCCTTTGTGAATAAGTCGAAAAGAAAGCTAATTGACGCCATCAATAATACAACATTAAAAGGTGAGGCTAAATGAGTAAAAAACAATTAAAAATTGGGCTGTTATCACATCATGTCTGTAGTTCCAATTTAGGGGTATCCGCCCTTACTTTATCAAACATTAGCATTCTTAATAATATTTTAAAAAAATTAAATATTAAGCCGCATTACGTTTTGTTTTCCGGTGAGGGCCCAAAGGCCGAAGCGCTGATTCGGAAAATTGCTAATTTTGAACAGCTTTCCTTGGAACCGGCTTTTCAATTTAAAAGAAAGCCCCGTTTTTTTAGAGAATTTTTTCATAAATTAAAGGAATGTGATTTGATTTTGGATACTTGTGGCGGTGATAGTTTTGCCGATATTTACGGTATCAAAAGATATCTTAATCAAACCATCAGTAAATGGCTGGCCCTGAAAACCAAAAAACCGCTGATCTTCACCCCGCAAACCATTGGCCCCTTTAAAAGTAAGATGTTGCGTCGGTTAGCGGGACGGATTATGAATCAATCCGAATATATTTTTACCAGAGATCAAATCTCTTATGACTATGCTAAGGGCATTTCTAGTAATCAAAATATTAGGCTGGTTACCGACATGGCCATGCTCCTACCCTATGATAAAACAACCTATGCATATTTACAGAAATCACCAAAGTTTAAATTAGGGATTAATATTTCCGGATTAGTGGCAAATGGTGGTTATAATGGCCAAAATCAATTTCAGCTAAAGATGGATTATCCGGATTTTGTCGAAAAATTAATTAAAAAATATTATAGTGATCAGAAGGTGGAAATCCATTTAATTCCTCATGTTATTACCGAAAATCGGGTGGAGAGTGATAATCATATTTCCCATGTTTTTCAAAAGAGATATCCGGAGTTAATCGTCGCCCCTCAGTTTGAAAATCCAATGGAGGCCAAGTCCTATATTGCCCAGATGGATGTTTTCGTCGGAACGCGAATGCATGCCACCATTGCCGCTATTTCCAGCGGAGTTCCAGTGATTCCGGTTGCTTACAGTAGAAAGTTTGAAGGCTTATTTTCCTCTATTAATTATGAAGCCTATATTAATGCTACGGAGGTAACCGCCGATGAAGCTGTGAAACGGATTCAAACTTATCTAGATGATTTGAAAGGGCTGGCAAAGATGGTGGAAGAATCGCAACAAAAAATTAATTATATGCTTGAAGAATACCATGGAACCTTGAAAAATATTTTGGGAAGTCTGGTAGCGCCAGCAAAAGTCTAGCTGTTTTTTGACGGAGGAAGCTTATGAATGTATTACAAAAAGTATTAAAAAAAGGTTTATGTACCGGGTGTGGCCTGTGTGAATCCTGTTTTGGCAAAGCTAAATTAGCTATGCAGCATAATCATAATGGGTACCTGCGGCCTTTCATCAAGCAAGAATTAAGCCAACCAGAGTTGCGACTATTGAAGCAGATCTGTCCGGCGCTTAATTGTAAAATGAAAACTTTAACTGAGAACCATTATCACCCGGCAATTGGTAACTATCAGGGTTTTATGTTAGGCTGGGCAAAGGATAATTATATTCGAAAAAATAGTTCAACGGGTGGCGCTTTATCGGCAGTGTTACTTTATCTAATTGAACAACAAGTAGTAGACGGGATCATTCATGTTGGTGCTGATCCGGACAATCCTTATGAAAATAAGGTCTGTGTCTCTCGCTCTTATGATGAGATTGCAGCTAATGCCGGTTCGCGATATATGCCCTCCGCCCCTCTAGTAAATATTGATGAAATAATTAGGCAAGAAGGAAAATATGCCTTTGTGGGTCGGCCTTGTGATGTACGGGCCTTACGGGCTTATATGGAAGAAAAAAATATTATTGAAGAAAAGATCGTTGTTACTTTAGCTTTTCTCTGTGGCGGAGTACCATCAATCAAAGGAACCTATAAGATGCTTAGTCAAATGAAACTTACCAAGGAAGAGGTAATTAGAGTTAAGTATCGCGGTAATGGTTGGCCTGGCAAGGTTCAAGCGTTCACTAAAGACTCCCAAATTCACGAGATGTCCTATAATGAATCCTGGGGCCGCTACCTAGGTCCCACTAGTCAGTTGATTTGTAAACTTTGCTTTGACGGGGTCGGGGAGTCGGCTGATCTGGTCTTTGGCGATGCATGGAATTGTAATGAAAAAGGTTATCCGGATTTTAACGAGGCGGATGGCCGTAACATGATTATTGTCAGAACCAAGCTGGGGGATCAAATAATTCGAGAGAGTGCCAAGCAGGAATATTTATATTTAGAATCGGCTCAAAGCAATCCGGATATCTTTATGAATATGCAACCCAGTCAAACCTCGAGAAGAAAGACAGCTCTGGAGCGCATTTTGGGAATGAGATTTTGCCTTAGCAGCTATCCGAGGGTTGATTGGCAATATTTAAGAAAAATTTGTATGCGAAAATACTGGTTTCAATTAAATTTTCGCAGTTTAGCAGGGACCATCAAGCGGGTGTTTACCACGCCCAAATAAGCTTAAGGGTGTTTGTTTTGCTAAAAAATTTATTGAAGGAGTAAGGATGAATCAGCTCGAACGAAAGATCTTTATTTCCCTTTATGGAAATTCCAATCAGATTATCAAAAAGTTAATCGAAAGGCATGTCTTAAAAAAAGAGCGGGGGCAATATTGGTCAGTGACCTTAAGGGAAATCTACCAAAAATATTATGGTTTAAAAATCGGGATCGGTACCTACGGTTGTTTTAAACCCATTGCCTTTCCCAAAGGGTGTACTTTTGGAAATTATTGTTCCATCGCTGATGAGGTCAGGTATCTTAACGGTAACCATCCTATGGATTTTGTCTCGACCCATCCTATGTTTTATAATAAAAGACTAGGCTATGTCAAAGAGGAACAAATAGTAAGAAACAGGCTGACGGTCGGTTATGATGTCTGGATTGGTTTTGGGAGCAAAATAGTAGCTAGATGTCAAAAAAATGGTAATGGAGCGGTAATTGCGGTTACTAAAGATGTGAAGCCTTATACCATTGTAGCCGGAGTCCCGGCTCGGCCCATTGGGAAACGGTTTTCGGAAGAGCTTATGGCAAGATTGGAAGCGACTAAGTGGTATGAATTGCCTCCGGAAAAATTAGTAGCTTTCCAAAATGTAATTAAAAACCCGGAGGAATTTTTAAAAAAATTTAACCAGATAATTAAAGAAGAGTAGACGAGTTAATGATCAAAAATATTTTTAGAGTCTTAGTATCAAATTTCCTGGTGATTTTGGTTGGATTTATTAATAGTATCGTCTTTCCGAAGTTATTAAGTATTAATGATTATGCGGTCTACCAAACCTTCATGCTATATTTATCTTATACCTTAGTACTTAGTTTAGGGTTATCTTCAGGCTTGTTTATCAAATACGGCGGCCGCAATTATCATGAAATAGACCAAAAAGCCTATAAGAGTGAAATTATTTTATTATTTGTAATTCTGTTACTATTCACCATCATTGGGGTAGTCTCCGCAATATTTTTTCACAATAAAATCGTCTTATATATTTCTCTATGTATTGTCTCTTTGAATTTTGTAGTGACCTATAAATTTCTATATCAGGCTTGGAATAAGTTTAAGATTTATTCAGTGATTAATGGAATTATCCCCATTTCAATTTCGGGATTGGCGCTCCTCTTTTGGCTGGTTACCGGAAATTTAAAGGCTGATTTCGTGATTGCGCCTTACCTAATAGTTAATGGGCTTGTGTGTCTCTATTTATTAGGTGGTTTTTATCAAGAAACCTTAAAAGTTAAAGTCAATAAAATCTTTTCAAGTGAAAATTTTGCTTTAATTAGAATTGGTTTTTTTGTAATGCTGGGTAATTTTATCAACATTCTGATTCATTCTTTAGATCGCTTTTTTGTTAAAGCGCTTTTTTCCTCATATGAGTTTGCCATCTATTCTTTTGCCATGTCCTTGCAAACGATTATGACTATTTTTATTACGGCGATTGCCCAGCCTTTATATCCGCAGTTAGTAGCCGGAAAAATAGATGAAAAAAAGGGTTCCCAAATTAAAGAGATTTTAATTTTATTTGGTTCTTTATCTGGCTGTGCTTACTTTGTCTGTGCCCTGATTATTAAATGGTTGTTGCCCAAATATCTGGCCAGTATAAATATCATTGCTATCTTTTTTGTGGTCTTTCCGGCTATGGCCATTATTAATTGTCTGTATATTAATTTATATAAAGCAACCCGACAAATCAAAAGGTATATTGTAACCTTAGTTATTATTATCGGAACCTCATTTTTATTGAATGGGGCAGCAGTCTTAATTTATAAAAATTATCTTTCTCTGGTCGTTTCCACTACCGTAACTTATTATATCTGGCTGTGGTATTCGGCGCGTCATTTTACTTATTTGAAACTGAAAATAAAAGAAGTGGTCTATTTGTTAGGGTTTTTTACTCTTTTTTATCTGGCAACAGCAATAATTGGTAAACACGGCGGTGATCTGGTGGGTTTGGCCTTTTATTTAGTAGGAATTATTCTTTTAATAGCATTGGTTTACGGAAAGACTGTCAAAGAACATCTGCAATCATTTTTGCCAAACACTTTCAAAACCAAGTAGTTAAGGGTAGGAGAGCAACAAGTTTTAGCAGTTAAAAGCTCACAATAGACTTTAAAAAACTGGAGGGAAAGAGAATGAAGATCACAGTAATCGGTTCGGGTTACGTAGGCTTGGTTACTGCGGCCTGTTTGGCGGATTTTGGCCACTTTATTACTAGTGTGGATCATGATCAAGCCAAAATTGAAGCTTTAAAAAACGGGAATATCCCCATTTATGAACCCGGCTTAGGGGAGCTTGTTGTACGTAATTATCAGGAAGGCCGAATAACTTTCACCACTAGTTTGGCCGAAGGAATTAATGCCGCCACGGTAATTTTTATTGCTGTGGGCACCCCGCCACGGGAGGACGGTTCAGCCGACCTAAGCTATGTGGAAGCCGTTGCTAAAGAGATTGCCTCGTTAATGGATGATTATAAAGTGATTGTTAATAAATCAACGGTTCCGGTGGGGACGGTAAGATTAGTTACTGAGATTATTAGGGAAAATCAAAGTTCCTCCGTGGAGTTTGATGTGGTCAGCAATCCGGAATTTTTGCGAGAGGGAAGTGCCATTGGTGATTTTATGCGCCCCGATCGGGTGGTAATCGGCACTACTTCTTCCCAGGCGGAAGCAATTATGAAAGAAGTATATCGAGCCCTTTATTTAATTGAGACTCCTTTCGTGATTACCAATCCGGAGACAGCCGAGCTGATCAAATATGCGGCTAATTCTTTTTTGGCAACGAAGATCACCTTTATTAATGAAATGGCTAATTTATGTGAAGCAGTGGGCGGTGATGTGCAAGTTTTAGCCAAAGCTATTGGCCTGGATGGGCGAATCGGCCCCAAATTTTTGCACGCCGGACCGGGGTATGGCGGTTCCTGTTTTCCCAAAGATACCCGGGCTTTGACTAAGATTGCTCACAGAGCCGGGGAACCAGTCACCATAGTAGAATCAGTGGTCAGGGCTAATGAAAAGCAAAAATTACGCATGGTTTCTAAAATCAAAGAGATTTTGGGTAATCTTACCGGCCAAACCGTGGCCATTTTGGGCTTAGCATTTAAGCCCAATACTAATGATATGCGAGAAGCCCCGGCCATTACCATTATTAAGGAGTTGTTAGCCGAAGGGGTAACGGTGCGCGCCCATGATCCGGTAGCTATGGAAGAAGCTAAAAAGATCTTTGGAGAGACTATCTTTTACGGAAGCGACCCGTATCAGACAGCTGGTGGTGCTGATGCTTTAGTAATTATCACCGAATGGAATTCTTACCGCCGTTTAGACTTAGTTAAGCTCAAAGAATTACTGAAGCAGCCCGTCTTAATTGATTTAAGAAATATTTATACTCCTGATGAAGCTTTAAAAGCGGGCTTTGCATATAGCGGTGTTGGACGAGGCTATCAGCGGGAGACCAGCCAGCCAGAAGAATTATTGGTTTAAAAATTTAGAGATTAAAGGGAGAAAAATGAATCGTATCAAAGTTTTAAGTGTCTTTGGAACCAGGCCGGAAGCTATCAAAATGGCACCTTTAGTAAAAAAATTGGAGCAAACAGCCACAGTGGAAAGCTTAGTTTGTGTCACAGCCCAACATCGGGAAATGCTCGATCAAGTTTTACATATTTTTGGGATCACTCCCGATTTTGATCTGGATATTATGCAACCGAAGCAGTCTTTAACCTCAATCACCACGCGTTCCTTAGAAGCCTTAGCTCAGGTTGTAACAGAAATTAAGCCCGATATTATTTTAGTTCACG
>JANQHU010000123.1 GCA_028282485.1 Bacillota bacterium | reverse complement strand
AGCGAGGAGGACAACTTTGAGGAAATGAACGATGAATTTAAAAGCAACTGGTACAACAAAAGTTTTTGTTATACAAAGCCCAAGAAATGAAGTTTAAGGTGACTAAAGCTGAAGTAGAAGCCCGACTAAAACAGGTGGGCATCAGCGGCATTTTAGTAGCCCAAACGGATCCTACCGGCAAACCGATCCGGGATGCGGCTGCGGCCCAAAAACGAGCCGAAGCAGCTTATGCCAAAGTAATGGCGGGAGAGGCCTTTGAAAAGGTAGTAGCCGAGTATTCCGATGATCCCAACACTAAGGCCAAAAAAGGCTTTATTAATACTTTTCCTTTAGATGAGTTTGAAAAGATTGTTGTTTCCAGTGACCCTAATTATCAGTTTGATAAAGGGAGTTTGCAAGCCGAGCAAGTCTTAAAACCCTTAAAAACTAACTGGGGCTACTTTATTTTCAGAATCGATTCGATTATTACTCCAGAAAAGAAGGAGTACCAGGAGAAGTATGATAAAGCGGAAGAAGAATTATTAATTACTAAATTTCAAAGTAGTAAAGAGTTTAGTGACTGGATCTCCAAAATAGTCAAAAAAGCTAATGAAGAAGTGGAGATCCTTGACCCGGCTTTACGGGCTTATCGTCTCAAAGAAAAGGAAAAATGGACCGAAGCCGCTGCTGCTTATCAAAAAGCGATTAAGAAGAAATACTATAAAAATAAGTTAGATATTTATCAGGATTTGGCTACTGTTTATACCAAGCTAAAGAAACTGGCGGAAGCCATCGCTATCTTGCAAAAGGTTCCTACCAGTTTGCAAGAAGGTGAAGATTACAAAATTGCTTTAGCTAAGGCCCATTTTGAGAATAAAAATAATGCAGAAACCAAAAAGATTCTTAAAGCATTAAGTCAAGATAATCCAGATAACATTAGCCTGCACCAACGCTTGAAAGCAGTCTATGAAGAGCTGAAATTTACCAAAGAAGCTCAAGCGGAGGCCAACATCATTACTGCCATTGAGAAAAAGAATGCCGAAGCAGCTAAAAAGTACGAAGAAGAATTAAAGCAAAAAGAAGCGGCCGCAGCTGCCAGTCCTACTCCTAGTGCTGAGACAACTGCTAAACCGACGGCAACAGCTGGTAATCAGTAAAGAAACCACAGCAAGTATATAAGAGTAAGCTAATTACGCGGAGGGCCTGTGTGGAAATTTGAGCCTTCCGCGTCGTAATGTTTTTTGATCAAGAATTTATTTTAGAATAATGAGGGAATGAAAAGATGCCAAAGCTACTAGCGCCAAAAGGTACATACGACATTCTACCGGAGAGAGCCAAATGTTTTCGGAAAATTGAAGCCTTAGCCCGGCAGATTTTTGCAGAATACGGTTACGGGGAGCTCAGCACTCCGATTTTTGAATATACGGAGCTTTTCCAAAGGGGAATCGGGGAGACTACGGATATTGTAGAAAAAGAAATGTTTTCTTTTACCGACCGGGGGGAGCGGAGCCTGACCCTGCGTCCTGAGGGAACGGCCTCGATTGTGCGAGCTTATATTGAACATAATTTAGCTGGTAGTGGTGGGGTTGGTAAATACTATTATTATGGCCCGATGTTTCGCTGTGAAGCACCTCAAGCCGGAAGATACCGCCAGTTTTTGCAATTTGGAGTAGAAACTCTGGGCAGTAGTGACCCCCGGGTAGATGCCGAAATTATTAGTTTGGCGGTTAATTTTTACCGTCGCCTGGGGATCGCTGATCTCGATGTCAACTTAAACTCTATTGGTTGTCCTGAGTGTCGGCCGGCTTACCGGGCCAAACTAATTGCAACTTTACAACCAGCTTCTGAGAAGTTATGTCGCAATTGTAATTCCCGCTTAGAGCGAAACCCCTTACGGTTGTTAGATTGTAAGAACCCCCATTGCCAAGAGGTTACCAAAAAGATTCCTTTAATCACCGAGACGCTCTGTCCGGATTGTCGGGATCATTTTGAAGTGTTACTTACTTTACTGGATGGGATCGGGATCACCTACCGTTTGAATCCTCATTTGGTTAGAGGTTTTGATTATTATACTAAGACGGTTTTCGAAATTTTGGCTGGAGATCTGGGAGCTCAGAATGCTTTATGTGGTGTCGGGCGTTATGACGGTTTGGTAGCCGAGTGTGGGGGAAAACCGACTCCAGGCATGGGCTTTGCCGCTGGAGTAGAACGTTTATTAATGGTTTTAGAAGCCCGGAATCTCTTGCCCCAGGTAAAAGGGTCGCCCCATCTCTATTTGGCGCTTTTGGGAGAGAAAGCCCAACAAGCCATCTGTCCTCAGGTAATTCGCCTCCGGGAAGCTGGTTTTCTAGTAGAGACGGATTTATTGGGAAGAAGCCTTAAAGCTCAGATGAAAGCCGCGAATAAGGCTAACGCCATTCTAACGGGAGTGGTTGGTGAAGATGAATTAACCGCCGGAAAAATCATCATCCGGCAGATGGAAGCCGGGCAGCAGGAGAGCATCCCGCTTACTGATTTAGAGCAGTATTTAAAAGATTTTTTTCGAACTACAAACATTAGTGAAAAATAAAAGAGATTAAGTGTTATCAAGAAATTAGGAGGGTCATAGGTGGAATTTATGGTGAGAAATATTCATTGTGGTAGGGTGAGCCCGGCCCAGATTGGCCAAAAAGTGGTAGTAAACGGCTGGGTCCAACGCATTAAAGATCATGGAGGAGTAATCTTTATTGATTTACGGGATCGCTCCGGGATTGTGCAAGTAGTCTTTGACTCATCCCTGGCCGCGGAAGCATCCCAGTTAGCCAAAAAATTACGTTCCGAATTCGTGATTGCCGTCCAGGGCTTAGTGAGAGAACGCCCGGAAGGAACGAATAATCCTAATCTGGCTACGGGAGCAATCGAGATCCAGGCGGAAATTTTAACGATTTTGAATGAAGCGAAAACACCGCCGATTTATATTGAGGATGGAATTGAGACGAATGAGAATATTCGTTTAA